>NZ_BAAJYS010000165.1:0-8294 GCF_057543315.1 Acidovorax sp. KPB24-07 | reverse complement strand
GCGCCTGGGCCGAGGCCCTGGTGCCGGGCCTGGCCCGCGGCATCGCGGTGCGCGAGCTGGCGGCGCTTCGCCAGCAACTGGACTGGAGCGAAGGCGACGACCCGTGGCGCATCCCGCCCGCACGGCAGAACGAAGGCCCGGGCAACGCCCTGCTGGCGGTGCTGGAGCATGCCGAGGTGACCGAGGTGTTCTGCGCGCTGGGCGAGCGCGGCATGCCGGCAGAACAGGTGGCGCGCCAGCTGGCCGGCGAAGTGCGCTCGTTCGAGCGCAGTCGCGGCGCTGTCGGTCCGCACCTGGCGGACCAGTGGATGCTGCCACTGGCCCTCGCCGTCTGGCGCAGCGGCCAGCAGGCCAGCTATACGGCCGAGGCGATCACCCCGCATGCCAGCACGAATGCGCAGGTCATCGCGCAGTGCCTGCCGGTGCGCATCGCCATGGCGCCCTGCGCGGGTGCCACGCGCATCGACATCGAGAAAGCCGCATCGCCGGCATAACCATATGCGCGGAGTGTCGTAGGCATGGGCCAAAATGTTTTTTTGCCTGTCCCGTACCTGTCCAACCTGGAGACGCCATGAAAGTCGAGAACATCCTGCAAACCATCGGCAACACGCCCCATGTGCGCATCAACCGCCTGTTCGGCGCGGGTGCCAACGTGTGGGTGAAGTCCGAGCGCAGCAACCCCGGCGGTTCGATCAAGGACCGCATCGCCCTGTCGATGGTGGAAGACGCGGAACGCACCGGCGCGCTGCAGCCCGGCGGCACGATCATCGAGCCCACGTCGGGCAACACGGGGATCGGCCTGGCCCTGGTGGCGGCGGTGAAAGGCTACCGGCTCATTCTGGTGATGCCCGACAGCATGAGCATCGAGCGCCGCCGCCTCATGCTGGCCTACGGTGCGCAGTTCGACCTCACCCCGCGCGAAAAGGGCATGAAGGGCGCCATCGCCCGCGCCGAGGAACTGCGCGCGCAGACCCCCGGCGCCTGGGTGCCGCAGCAGTTCGAAAACCCCGCCAACATCGACGTGCACGTGCGCACCACGGCGCAGGAAGTGCTGGCGGACTTTCCCGATGGCCTGGACGCGCTGATCACCGGCGTGGGCACGGGCGGCCACCTGACGGGGGTGGGCCGCGTGCTGAAGGCGAAGTTTCCGGCCCTCAAGATCTTCGCAGTGGAGCCCGTGGCCTCGCCCGTGATCTCCGGTGGCCAGCCGGCCCCGCACCCGATCCAGGGCATCGGCGCGGGCTTCGTGCCCAAGAACCTCGACACCAGCCTGCTTGATGGCGTGATCCAGGTCGATGCCGAGCCCGCGCGGGAATACGCCCGCCGTGCCGCGCGCGAGGAAGGCCTGCTGGTGGGCATTTCCTCCGGCGCCACGCTGGCCGCCATCGCACAGAAGCTGCCCGAGCTGCCCGCCGGCGCCAAGGTGCTGGGCTTCAACTACGACACGGGCGAGCGCTACCTGTCGGTCGAGGGCTTCCTGCCCTCCTGAGGCGCTTTCTGAAACCGCGCGCTGCCCCGGGCCAGGGCAGCGTGCGCAGTCCACCCACCCGATGCCCATGGGTGGAACCTTTTTCGGGCTGGGGCAGGCGCCTGGCCCGGCCCGGGAGCCGGGCTGCCAGCGGCCCTCAGGCCCGGCCGCCATCGGGTCACAAGCGTTCGGCCAGCCGTCCTACAGCCCAGCCGGACCGCCATCGAAACAATCAAAGCCCATGCGGGGCCCGCCTGAAACCGGGCTTTTCGGCCCGGTTCCCGCCCCTCCCCCCGCGCTCACTGATTGCCCCATGGAACCATCCACCGCCTCTCCCGTTGCCTTCAAGGTGCTGACCGTGAACGTGCACAAGGGCTTCACCACCTTCAACCGCCGCTTCATGCTGCACGAGTTGCGCGAAGCCGTGCGTGGCGTGTCGGCCGACCTGGTCTTCCTGCAGGAAGTGCTCGGCACGCACCAGCGGCACGCCGGGCGCGTGGCCAATTTTCCGCAGGAGCCGCACTACGAATTCCTGGCCGACACCATCTGGGGCCAATACGCCTATGGCCGCAATGCGGTGTACGACAACGGCCACCACGGCAACGCGCTGCTTTCCAAGTTCCCCATCGTCCACTACGAAAACCACGACATCTCCGTGAGCGGACCCGAGCGGCGCGGCATGCTGCACTGCGTGCTGCAGCCCCCGGGCCACGCCCGGCAGGTGCATGCCATCTGCGTTCACCTGGGCCTGCAGGAGGCGCACCGCCAGCGCCAGCTCAAGCGCGTGTGCGAGCTGGTGGCCACGTTTCCGCCCGACGACCCGGTGGTGGTGGCGGGCGACTTCAACGACTGGCGCGGCCGTGCGCACGACGTGCTGCGCGCCGGCGCCGGCCTGCACGAGGTGTTCATGCACGCGCGGGGCAAGGCGGTGCGCACCTTCCCGGCCTCCATGCCGCTGCTGGCGCTGGACCGCATCTACGTGCGCAATGCCTCGGTGCACGCGCCGGTGGTGCTGCCGCGCAAGCCCTGGCACAAGCTGTCGGACCACGCGCCCCTGGCCGCGGAGATTTCACTGTGATGCACCGCTCCCGCCCCTCGCGCTGGGTGCCCGGCAACCATTTCACGCTGCTGGAGAACGGCGAAGCGTTCTTCCCCCGCGTGTTCGAGGCCATCGCGCAGGCACGGCGCGAGGTGATCCTGGAAACCTTCATCCTCTTCGACGACAAGATCGGCCGGGGGCTGCACGCGGCGCTGCTGCAGGCCGCGCGCAACGGCGCCGAGGTGCACGTGCTGGTGGACGGCTTCGGCTCGCCCGATCTGCCGGAAGACTTCATCGGCGAACTGGTGAACGCCGGCGTGCGCTTTCGCATCTTCGACCCAGGCCGCCGGCTGTTCGGCCAGCGGCTGAACGTGCTGCGCCGCATGCACCGCAAGATCGTGGTGGTGGACGGGGAGATCGGCTTCATCGGCGGCATCAACTACTCGGCCGACCACGTGGCCGACTACGGCCCCGAGGCCAAGCAGGACTACTCGGTCGAGGTGCGCGGCCCCATCGTCGCCCACATGCTGGGCTTCGCGCGCGATGCCGTCATGCCCCCACGCACACGGCGGCGCCGCCAGGGGGCTAACGCCGTGCCGCCGCTGCCCCATGCGGGCACGGCGGACGCGATCTTCGTCACGCGCGACAACCACAACCACACCAACGACATCGAGCGCCACTACCGCGTGGCCCTGCGCGCCGCGCGCGAGCGCGTGGTGATCGCCAATGCCTACTTCTTTCCCGGCTACCGCTTCATCCGCGAAATGCGCCGCGCGGCGCGGCGCGGGGTGGACGTGCGGCTCATCCTGCAGGGCCAGCCCGACATGCCCATCGTGCGCACGGCGGCCAGCATGCTCTACGACCACCTGCTGCGCGCGGGCGTGCGCATCTACGAATACTGCGACCGGCCGCTGCACGGCAAGGTCGCGCTGGTGGACGGCGAATGGTCCACCGTGGGCTCCAGCAACCTCGACCCCTTGAGCCTGTCGCTCAACCTCGAGGCGAACGTGGTGATCCGCGACAAGGATTTCAACGCGACGCTGCACGAACGGCTGGACCACCTGATGCAGCACAGCTGCCGCCAGGTCGAGGCCACGCCACCCTCGCGCTGGGATGGCCTGCGCCTGCTGCGCAGCTATTTCCTGTTCCATGTCATGCGCTGGTTCCCCTCCTGGGCGGGTTGGCTGCCGCGCCACGAGCCCGAGATCTCGCTGGTCCGCGCCCAGGAGCCCCAGGCCCACGACACCAGTCACCGGCCTTCGGCCACCTGAGCCATGGCGGCAGCGGCGCCCTCCCCGGCCCTGTCCTCCCTGGACCCGGCCAAGCCTGGGCATGACCCCGCCCGGCCCCAGGCCGGGGCCCCCAGGGACCGCGCTGCGCCGCCCACACGCCCCGACAGCCGCTGGAAGCGCCTGACCGCCCACCGCTGGTGGCCCTGGGCCGTGACGTTCGCCAGCGGCGCCTTCGTCCTCTTCGTCGTCTCGCTGCTGGTGCGCCAGGCACGCACGGTGGACTGGCCCGCGGTCTGGGCGTCGTTCCTGGCCTTGCCGGTGCCGGTGCTGCTGCTGGGCGGCGCGCTGGCGCTGGCCAGCCACCTGCTGTACAGCACCTTCGACCTGTTCGGGCGCCATTACACGCGGCACGGGCTGTCGGCCGGGCGCACGGTGGGCATCACGCTCATCGCCTATCCGTTCACGCTGAACCTGGGATCGATCATCGGCGGGGTGACGGTGCGCTATCGCCTGTACTCGCAGCAGGGCGTATCGGTGGCAGCCATCGGGCAGGTGATCGGGATGAGCATCCTGACCAACTGGCTGGGCTATTTCTTCCTGGCGGGCGCGGTGTTCTGGCTGTGGTCGCCGCAGCTGCCTGAAAACTGGCACGTCGGCCCCCAGCACCTGCGCTGGATGGGTGCCGCCCTGACGGTGGCGAGCCTGCTGTACGTTGCCGCCTGCGCCCTGCGCCATGGCCGGCCCGTGCACCTGCGCGGGCACCGCATCGCCATGCCGCGCTGGCCCGTGGGCATGCTGCAGGTGGCGCTGTCGGCCGCCAACTGGATGGTGATGGGCGCGGCGCTGTGGGTGCTGACCGGGCAGCGCGCACCGTATGCGGCCGCGCTGGCGACGGTGCTGCTGGGCGCCGTGGCCGGGCTCATCTCGCGCATCCCCGCCGGGCTAGGCGTGCTGGAGGCCGTGGTCGTGGCGGTGCTGTCGGCCTACCTGCCCGCACCGCAGGCACTGGCCTCGGTGCTGGCCTACCGCATGCTGTATTTCTTCCTGCCCCTGGGGCTGGCTGCAATGGCGTTCGGCGGGGTGGAGTTGCTGGGCCGCCGCCGGCCCGGCATGGCAGGAGAATCCACCGCCCAGGCCGAGCATCAAAAAGCCCGCCAGCGCAATCAATACTAGGGCATAGTGCTATTAATTAAATAGCAAATGAGCTGAGAACCGCAAGACCCAAGGCTGCGCCTGGAGGCCCTTTCCGTGGAATGCCGGGGCAGGGATGGCGGCAACCCGTTGCGGCCCCGCGCGACCGGACACCCGCGCCCGGTCTGTCAGCCCGTATCCTTCACACGGGTTCCCCCCCTTGAGCTCCTGGCACCGTCCACGAAAGAATCCGGAGCCAGTCGCAGGCCCATGGCAACAGCGCCGATGCGCCGCCCCCACCTCCAACAACCGAACCATGAAACCAGCCGACCCCGTCGATGCCGAACTCATCCGGCGCCTGCAGAAAACCTCGCGGCATTTCCTTTTGCACGCTCTGGAACACGCGCTGGCGGAGGAGCGCAACGAGACCAACGCGCTGCAGACACTCGCCAACATTCAGGCCGCACTCGAACTGCTCACCAAGCTGCGCATCGTCAGGACCGTCGGTTGGCAAGGCATCGCGGTGGCCAGCCTGCACACCAAGACGCAAGCCGAGCTACTGCAGTCCATCCACGACGGACAGTTCAAGTCCATCCCTTTCTGGGAGAGCCGAAAAAAGGCCTCGTCCAGTCTGCTTCTCAACGCCCAGGACCTCCAGCTTCTCGACGATTTTCAGAACCGGAGGAATCAACTGATGCACCTCGGCCTGGACATGGACCCCGAAACGGTATTGGACGAGTCCATCTGGTTGCTGGTGCGGGTCATCACCCAGCTCGACTGGAAGGTCAATCTCCGGGCACAAGACCAATACCTGTCCAACAGCCTGAAGCAGTTCATCGGACTGGACCTGTATCAGAAGCTCATCGAAAAGACATCCTACGTGGACGAGGCCATTGACCGCGCGTACGACGATTTCGATCGCTTCGGCCCGGTCCGCTGCTGCCTGGCCTGCGGCAGCGATGCGATGGTGGAAAGCGAGCATGGCGATCTACGCTGCCTGGTGTGCCATTTCGAAGCCGGGCCCTTCACCATGGGGTTTCTCGACTGCCCAGCGTGCGGCCGAAAGGAAGGCGTGATCTATGACGTGCTCAACGTGGGCGACAACCCGTCCGTCCCCGGCAAATGCGGCTCCTGCAGGACGATGATGGACGTCTCGCGGTGCACCGCGTGCAAGGGCGACCACCTGACATCGGCGGGTTGCCAGTTCTGCGCGGACTAGCCCTTCTCCGGCATCGGCCCCGCGCCAGGCGCGACCTTGAGGTGCGCCCTGCGCCATCGCGTGTTCGCTGCCATTCGGTCGGTCCGATCTCATGCACTTCGGAGCAGTGCAGGCCCTGCACGCCGGCAACAAGGAAAAAGGCCTCCAGCTCAATCAGCACTAGGGCATATTGCTATTAATTTAATAGCAATATGCCCTAATACTGACTGCACATCGGCTGGGCTTGCCGCACCCGGTCTGCCCTGCATCGCATGCCTCCTTTATCATGCCGGTCCCCACGACATTGCCCTTCGCCCGATCGACACGGGCCCGCAAGCCATGATCCGCCTGTCCGAAATCAAGCTGCCGCTCAGCGCAGCCGAAGCCCCCGAGCCCGCCCTGCGCGCCGCCGCCTGCCGCATCCTGGCGCTGCCGCCCGAAGGCATCGCCCATGTCCACGTCTTCAAGCGCAGTTTCGATGCGCGCAAGGCCGAGCTGCTGGCGGTGTACATCATCGACATCACCCTGGCCGATCCGTCGCAGGAGGCCGCGCTGCTGGCGGGCCACGCCGGCCAGCCCCACATCCAGCCCACGCCCGACATGGTCTGGCGGCCGGTGGGCCGGGCGCCAGAGGGGTTGGCGCACCGGCCCGTGGTGGTGGGCTTCGGGCCCTGCGGCATCTTCGCGGCGCTGGTGCTGGCGCAGATGGGGTTCCGGCCCATCGTGCTGGAACGCGGCCGCGCGGTGCGCGAGCGCACGCAGGACACCTGGGGCCTGTGGCGGCGGCGCGAGCTGCAGGCGGAGTCGAACGTGCAGTTCGGCGAGGGTGGCGCCGGCACGTTCAGCGACGGCAAGCTCTACAGCCAGATCAAGGACCCGCGCCACCTGGGCCGCAAGGTCATGGAGGAATTCGTGCAGGCCGGCGCACCGCCCGAGATCCTTTCCGTGGCGCACCCGCACATCGGCACGTTCAAGCTCGTCAAGGTGGTGGAGACGCTGCGCGAGCAGATCATCGCGCTGGGCGGCGAGGTGCGGTTCCAGCAGCGCGTGACCGACGTGATGATCGAGCAGGACGCCGCCGGCCAGCGCCACCTGCGCGGCCTGCAGGTGCTCGACCAGGCCACGGGACAGACCCATGCGCTGCGCGCCGACCACGTGGTGATGGCGCTGGGCCACAGTTCGCGCGACACCTTCGCCATGCTGTACGAACGCGGCGTGCACATGGAGGCCAAGCCCTTCTCGGTGGGTTTTCGCATCGAGCACCCGCAAGGGCTCATCGACCGCGCGCGCTGGGGCCGGCACGCCGGGCACCCGCTGCTGGGCGCGGCCGACTACAAGCTGGTGCACCACGCGGGCAACGGCCGCGCGGTGTACAGCTTCTGCATGTGCCCGGGCGGCACGGTGGTGGCCGCTACCAGCGAGCCGCACCGCGTGGTCACCAACGGCATGAGCCAGTATTCGCGCAACGAGCGCAACGCCAATGCGGGCATGGTGGTCGCCATCGATCCCAACGACTATCCGCACGACCCCGCGGCATTCGAGGCGGCGCTGGGCGGCCCCTATGGCGTGCAGGCGCTGGTGGCCGGCGCGACGCCGCATCCGCTGGCAGGCATCGTGCTGCAGCGCCAGCTGGAGTCGAACGCCTACGTGCTGGGCGGCAGCAACTACAACGCGCCCGCGCAGCTGGTGGGCGATTTCCTCGCACGGCGAGCGTCGACGGCGCTGGGCTCCGTGGAGCCCTCGTACAAGCCCGGCGTCACGCTGACCGACCTCGATGCCGCCCTGCCTGGCTACGCCACCGAGGCCCTGCGCGAGGCGCTGCCGGCCTTCGGCAGGAAGATCAAGGGTTTCGACATGCATGACGCGGTGCTGACCGGGGTGGAAACGCGCACCTCGTCGCCCCTCAAGATCGGGCGCAACGAGGCCTTCCAGAGCCTGAACACCGCCGGCCTGTACCCGGCCGGCGAAGGCGCGAGCTACGCGGGCGGGATTCTTTCGGCCGGGGTGGACGGCATCAAGGTGGGCGAGGCCGTGGCGCGCGCGCTGCTCGCCTGACGCGCATGCCCGGCCCGTCGCCCAGCGCCTTCAGCGCACAGGCGGCACTGGCCTCAGCGGGGCGCCCAGTGCCCGGGCCGCATGTGCCAGCCGCCCGGGCCCGGCTCCCAGTGGTGGGGCACCCACACCGCGCCGGGGCGCGGCGGCGTGGTCCAGTGGCCCGGCCGCCAG
>NZ_BAAJYS010000164.1:0-8381 GCF_057543315.1 Acidovorax sp. KPB24-07 | reverse complement strand
GTGGCCGGGTGCGGTGCCGCCTCGGGGGCGCTGCGGCGGTCGGAGCGGGAGCTGCTGTAGCGGGGTGGCCTGGGCATGCTGACACCTCTGGAAGCGGGCGCGCCACGGGTGGGCGGCGGCGGAGCGTTCACGGTAGCACGGAAAAGCCCGCCGCGCATGTGACAGGGCGTATCGGCGCGGGCCATGGCGCCGCAGGGTCAGCCGCCTCGGGCATCATCCGCGCATGCACACCTGGATCGACACCCACTGCCATCTGGACGAGTTCGAGGCGCATGCCGGGCCCGCGCACCTGGCCCAGATCCGCGCCGAGGCCGCGCGCGCCGGTGTCGCGCACTGCGTGCTGCCGGCGGTGGAGCTGGGCAACCTGGACGCCGTGCACCGCCTGGCGCACCAGCATGGCGACAGCTACGCGCTCGGCATCCACCCGCTGTTCACCGGCCGCGCGGGCGATGGCGATGTGGACACGCTGGCCGGGGCGCTGCAGACCCACCACGCCGACCCGCGCCTGGTCGCCATCGGCGAGATCGGCCTCGATTACTTCGTGCCCACGCTGGACGGCCCGCGGCAGGAGCGCTTTTACCGGGCGCAACTGCAGCTGGCGCAGCGCTTCGACCTGCCGGTGATCCTGCACGTGCGGCGCTCGTCGGACAAGGTGCTCAAGGGCCTGCGCGAGCGGCCGGTGCGCGGCGGCATCGCCCATGCCTTCAACGGCAGCCTGCAGCAGGCCCAGGCGTTCATCGCCATGGGCTTCAAGCTCGGCTTTGGCGGGGCGGTCACGTTCGAGCGCGCGCTGCAGCTGCGCCGGCTGGCGGCGGAGTTGCCGCTCGAATCGCTGGTGCTGGAGACCGATGCCCCCGACATTCCTCCGCATTGGCTCTACGTGACCGCCGCCCAGCGGGCCGCCGGCGCACCGCCCGCGCGCAATGCGCCGGGCGAGCTGCCCCGCATCGCCGAGGTGGTGGCCGGGCTGCGCGGCATGCCGGTGGCGGAGCTGGCACAGGCCACGCGGGCCAACGCCTGTGCGGCGCTGCCGCGTCTGGGGGCGCTGCTGGCGATCTGAGCCTTTTGGGCCGCCAGTGCAATTGGTACTAGGGCATGTTGCTACTATATTGATAGTAAGCCGATGCTCCGCCGTGCGCCTCGGCCCGGTCTCGCGACCCGGCTGGGCCCGCCGATTCCCCGTTCCCCTCTTTTTCTCCCCAATGCCCCCCGATGATGGCTGCCATGGATTCCGCCTCCGATCCGCCTGAGCCCTGGTTCCCCCCGCCTTCCGGTCCGGTGCCGGCGGCAGCCCCGCGCCTGGTCGGGCTGGCGCCGGTCGTCTCGCCGCGCACCGTGGTGCTGGTGCTCGGCAGCTTTCCTGGCGCGGCCTCGCTGCGCGCGGGGCAGTATTACGGGCACCCGCAGAACCACTTCTGGCGCATCCTGCAGGCGCTGTGGCCGCAACCCGTGCTGCCCGGGCGGGACGACTACGCCGGGCGCTGCGCCTGGCTGCTGGACCGGGGCCTGGGCCTGTGGGACGTGTACGCCGCCTGCGAGCGCGAGGGCAGCCTGGACACCGACATCCGCAACGCCGTGGTGAACGATTTCCGGGCGCTGCGGGCGCAGTGCCCCCGCCTGGCCGCCATCGCCCACAATGGCGGGGAGAGCTTCCGGCACGCCAAGGCCGTGCGCGCCCACCTGGGGCTGCCGCCCGCGCTGCGGGAGGGCGGCGTGCAGTCCCTGCGGCTGCCCTCCACCAGCCCGGCCAACGCCTCGTGGAGCTTTGACAAGAAACTGAACGCCTGGGCTGCCGCCCTGGCCCCTTATGGATTGGTGTGACGATTTGACCCGCAAGAAAAAACGACAGCGAAGCCCTGCCCGAGGTGAGCGTCTCCGACGATGGCGAGGTGCGCCACCTGCACCTGGGCACGCCGTGGATCCAGGGCTCCATGCGCGTGGCCGAGCCTTTTGAGCTCGAGCTGGAATACGTGCAGCGCATGATGGCCTGGCTGCTCTTCGTCGAGCCCGCCAGCGTCACCAAGCGCCATGCGATGCAGCTGGGCCTGGGGGCCGGCGCCCTCACCAAGTTCTGCCACAAGAAGCTGCGCATGTGCGCCACCGCCATCGAGCTCAATCCCCAGGTGCTGGCCGTGTGCCGTGCCTGGTTCAAGCTGCCGCCCGACGGCCCCAAGCTGCGCGTGATCCTGGGCGATGCCGCCGCGGAGATCCGCGACCCGATGTGGCTGGGCACGGTGGATGCCCTGCAGGTGGACCTGTACGACCACGACGCCGCCGCGCCCGTGCTCGACAGCGCCGCCTTCTATGCCGACTGCCGGGCGCTGCTGTCCGAGGACGGCGCCATGACCGTCAACCTGTTCGGCCGCGCCTCCAGCTACGAGCGCAGCCTGGGCAAGATGGCCGAGGCCTTCGGCGCCGACGCGCTGTGGGCCTTCAAGCCCACGCGCGAAGGCAACACCGTGGTGCTGGCGCAGCGCACGCCCACGCGGCCCAAGCGCGCCGACCTGCTCGCGCGCGCCGAGGCCGTGCAGGCCCGCTGGGACCTGCCGGCCACCAAGTGGGCGCGCGTTTTCAAGCCGGTGGCCGCATGACGCGGGCCGCTCCGGCCTTCCGCCGTGGTGGGTGCTGGTGCTGCCGCCGCACCGCTGCGTTCGCCCTTCCTCACCTTTGAACGAGGCCCGCCCATGAGCACCGCCACCCCCACCGACACCCCGACGAAGCCCCCTGCCTACACCGGGCCGCTGGAGTGGCGTCGGCTGGTGGACTGGCTGCGGGCCGATGGCGTGATCTCGGCCGAGGAGGCCGCCCGCACCATCGCCCGCTGCTCGCAGGCCGAAAGCCGCCAGCACCCGCTGGTACGCCTGGCCAACGTGGCCATGGCCCGCGCGAGCGATGGCCGCCCGCTCGATGCCGAGGCGCTCACGCAGTACCTGGCGCAGCGCAGCGGCCTGGCCTACCTGCGCATCGACCCGCTCAAGGTGGACGTGGGCCGCGTGGCCGACACCATGAGCGCCAGCTACGCCGAGCGCCACAAGGTGCTGCCCGTGCAGGTCACGCCCAAGGAGGTGGTGATCGCCACGGCCGAACCCTTCATCGACGACTGGGTGGCCGAGGTGGAGCGCCAGGCGCGCCGCTCGGTGCGCCGCGTGGTCGCCAACCCGCAGGACATCCAGCGCTTCACCGCCGAGTTCTTCGCGCTGGCCAAGTCGGTGCGCGCCGCGCAGAAGGCCGGCGGGGCCTCGGCGGGCAGCAGCTTCGAGCAACTGGTGGAACTGGGCAAGAGCAACAAGCAGCTCGATGCCAACGACCAGGGTGTGGTCAAGGTGGTGGACTGGCTGTGGCAGTACGCCTTCGACCAGCGCGCGAGCGACATCCACCTGGAGCCGCGCCGCGAGCAGGGCGTGATCCGCTTTCGCATCGACGGCGTGCTGCACCCGGTCTACCAGATGCCCATGGGCGTGCTCAACGCGATGGTCTCGCGCGTGAAGCTGCTCGGGCGCATGGACGTGGTGGAAAAGCGCCGCCCGCAGGACGGCCGCATCAAGACCCGCAACCCGCGCGGCGACGAGGTGGAAATGCGCCTGTCCACGCTGCCCACGGCCTTCGGCGAGAAGATGGTGATGCGCATCTTCGACCCCGACAACGCCGTCAAGGACCTGGACGCGCTGGGCTTCGCGCAGCACGACGCCACGCGCTGGGAGGCGCTGGTCAAGCGCCCGCACGGCATCATCCTGGTGACCGGGCCCACGGGCTCGGGCAAGACCACCACGCTGTACTCCACGCTCAAGCGCGTGGCGACCGAGGAGGTCAACGTAAGCACGGTGGAAGACCCGATCGAAATGATCGAGCCCAGCTTCAACCAGACCCAGGTGCAGCCGCAGCTCGACTTCAACTTCGCCGAGGGCCTGCGTGCGCTGATGCGGCAGGACCCGGACATCATCATGGTGGGCGAGATCCGCGACCTCGCCACCGCCGACATGGCCGTGCAGGCCGCGCTCACCGGCCACCTCGTGTTCAGCACGCTGCACACCAACGATGCGCCCAGCGCCGTCACGCGGCTCATGGAGCTGGGCGTGCCACCCTACCTCATCAACGCCACGCTGCTGGGCATCCTGGCGCAGCGGCTGGTGCGCACGCTGTGCAAGCAGTGCAAGCAAAAGGACGAGGCGGCCTCGGCCGAGGCGCTGGCCGCCGTGGTCAAGCCGTGGAAGCTCAACGGCGGGTACCACCCGTACAAGCCCGTGGGCTGCGTGGACTGCCGCATGACGGGCTTCCATGGCCGCATGGGCCTGTATGAGCTGCTCACCGTGAGCGAGGCGCTCAAGGACCGCATCAACCAGGCGCCCTCCATCGACGTGCTGCGCCGCCAGGCCGTGCAGGATGGCATGCGCCCGCTGCGCCTGGCCGGCGCGCTGAGGGTGGCCGAAGGCATTACCACGCTGGAAGAAGTGATGGCGGCCACGCCGCCGATGGAGTAGGCCGTGTCGCCGCGCGCGGCCCGGGCGGGGGCGGCTGCGCGCGCGTTGTCCGAGCCGTGCCGGGCCCTTCATCCACCGCCTGCGGACGCTCTGCCGTAGTGCTCCGGCGCGGCTTTTTCCGAGGCGCCACCCTGCGGTTTTCCCTAGGCGCTGGATAGGTGGAATCCACATCGATCCCGAGTGGACCGGACTGCACAATCGCCCGTCAAGTTCTTGTAAGGAGACGTTTTCGTGAAAATCAAGAGCCAGAAAGATTTCTTTTCGGGCCTCATGTTCATGGGTGTGGGCGTGGCCTTCGCGGTCGGTGCCTCCAACTACAACATCGGCAACGGCGCCCGCATGGGCCCCGGCTACTTCCCCCTGATCCTGGGCATCCTGCTCGCCATCCTCGGCGTGGCGATCACGTTCTACGCCACGGTGGTGGAGAGCGTGGATGGCGACAAGGTCGGCAAGTGGGCGTGGAAGCAGCTGTTCTTCATCCTGGCCTCGAACTTCGCGTTCGGCGTGCTGCTGGCGGGGCTGCCCTCGTTCGGCGTGCCGGCCATGGGGCTGATCGTCGCGATCTATGCGCTGGTGTTCATCGCCAGCCTGGCCGGCGACACCTTCAACGCCAAGGAAGTGTTTATTCTGGCCACCGTCCTCGCGGTGGGCAGCTACGTGGCTTTCGTGTGGGCGCTGAAGCTGCAGTTCCCTGTGTGGCCCAGTTTCATTTCGGGTTGAGCAGGAGCATCGAAGACCATGGAATTGTTTGACAACCTGGCGACCGGCTTCGGCGTCGCCTTCACGTTTCAGAACCTCATCTACTGCTTCATCGGCTGCCTGCTGGGCACGCTGATCGGCGTGCTGCCGGGCATCGGGCCCGTGGCCACCATCGCCATGCTGCTGCCCGCCACGTATGCGCTGCCCCCGGTGGCCGCGCTGATCATGCTGGCCGGCATCTACTACGGCGCGCAATACGGCGGATCGACCACTGCCATCCTGGTGAACCTGCCGGGCGAATCGTCCTCGGTGGTGACCGTGATCGACGGCTACCAGATGGCGCGCAAGGGCCGTGCGGGTCCCGCGCTGGCAGCCGCCGGCCTGGGCTCGTTCTTCGCCGGCTGCGTGGGCACGCTGATCCTGGCCGCCTTCGCGCCGCCGCTGACCGAAGTCGCCTTCAAGTTCGGCCCCGCCGAATACTTCTCGCTGATGGTGCTGGGCCTGATCGGCGCCGTGGTGCTGGCCTCGGGCTCGCTGCTCAAGGCGGTCGCCATGATCGTGCTGGGCCTGCTGCTGGGCCTGGTGGGCACCGACGTGAACTCGGGCGTCGCCCGCTACAGCTTCGACATCCCTGAACTGACCGACGGCATCAACTTCGTCGTGATCGCCATGGGCGTGTTCGGCTACGGCGAAATCATCGCCAACCTGTCCAAGCCCGAAGACGACCGCGAGGTTTTCACCGCCAAGGTGCACGGCCTCATGCCGACCAAGGAAGACTTCAAGCGCATGATCCCCGCCGTGCTGCGCGGCACGGCGCTCGGCTCGGCCCTGGGCATCCTGCCCGGCGGCGGCGCGCTGCTGGCGGCCTTCGCGGCCTACACCATCGAAAAGAAGACCAAGCTGCAACCCGGCGAAGTTCCTTTCGGCAAGGGCAACATCCGCGGTGTGGCGGCCCCCGAGTCGGCCAACAACGCCGGCGCGCAGACCTCCTTCATCCCGCTGCTGACGCTGGGCATTCCGCCAAACGCCGTGATGGCGCTGATGGTGGGTGCCATGACGATCCACAACATCCAGCCTGGCCCCCAGGTGATGACGAGCAACCCCGAACTCTTCTGGGGCCTGATCGCCTCGATGTGGCTCGGCAACGCGATGCTGATCATCCTGAACCTGCCGCTGATCGGCCTGTGGATCAAGCTGCTGACCGTGCCTTACCGCTGGCTGTTCCCCTCCATCGTGCTGTTCTGCGCGGTGGGCGTGTACGGCACGAACAACAACACGTTCGACGTGTGGCTGGTCGGCATCTTCGGCTTCATCGGCTACCTGTTCCACAAGCTGGGCACCGAACCCGCGCCGCTGCTGCTCGGGTTCATCCTGGGCCCGATGATGGAAGAAAACCTGCGCCGCGCCCTGCTGCTGTCGCGCGGCGACTGGAGCGTGTTCGTCACGCGCCCCATCTCCGCCGGCCTGCTGGCTGCCGCCGTGCTGCTGCTCATCATCGTGCTGCTGCCGGCCGTGAAGAACAAGCGCGAGGAAGCCTTCGTCGAGGACTGACGTCCCGGCTGGGTACCCTTTCACGATTGAGAAAAACGGCACCTTCGGGTGCCGTTTTTCTTTGGGGGGCCTGTCGGGAGGAGGGTGCGAGGCTCAGGGCATGATTTCGGCATCGGTCAGCGGTGGACAGTCAGCGCACTCCGGCGGAATGTTCTCGAACACCACGTCGCGCCCTACACGCACCTTGTTCATGGGCGGGTTGAGGTACCAATACAACTGGCCGTTGATCCAGAGGTCCACTACATCGCTGGTGCCCAACAGTGTCCTCGGCTCGACGCGATAAAGACGAATCACGTGGGGATAACGCATGTCCATGTGCGTTAAACGTTGAAGCCAGGAGGCTTCGTAGTAGTCCAACCGGTACACACGGCGGGGGCTGTAGTGACTTCGATCGTAGGTTGGAGTAACGAAGTACCAGCCCCCGACGATCAAGGCAATCGCGAGAGCAGCCCGTTTTAGAAGAACCCGGTATTTTTTCTTCTCAGGGCATGATTTCGGCATCGGTCAGCGGCGGACAGTCAACGCACTCCGGCGGAATGTTCTCGAACACCACGTCGCGTCCTACGCGCACCTTGTTCATGGGCGGGTTGAGGTACCAATACAACTGGCCGTTGACCCAGAGGTCCACGACATCGCTTTCACCCAGCAAAGTCTCTGGATGGATTTTGTACAAGCGAACCAATGAAGGAATTTTCATTTGGTGATAGCGAAGGCGCTGTACCAGCGAAGCGTCGTAATACTCCAGTCGATAGACCTTGCGAGGACTGATGGAGATGCCTTTCAATGTTGGAGTGCATGCATACCAAAGCGCTGCTATCGCTGCGGCACAGAGCACGGCCCAGGATGCCCATCGAAGGTATTGGTTCGAAAAATTTTTCATGGATCTCACCAAGAGATTTTTTGTGGAAAAGGGAGCCGCACTCGATGCACATCCGATAGCACCATAAAGTCGCCTCCTCTTTGATTTTTCGTGCGCCAGTTGCGAAAGTCCTTGTTCTGGACGATGTACTTGCGGTTCTGCACGGCCGCAGGTGATTCGTCCACGACCACTTCCTGCAGAGGCACGCTCAACTGCGTGCGAACTCCACACTCCACACCACTGAAGCCCCAGCAGCCCAGCGGTTGAGAAATGAAAGATTTGCCGTCATTGAAATCGTAGGCATCGCGCAAATAGAAGCCCAGTTCATTGATGTCCACAGTCGCTTTACCTGGCCCCTGTGGGGTCACCAATCCAGACACTGCCACGTTGACCTGCGCCTCGCCCATTGCGCCGTAGAAGTCGTCCATCGGATCGCTCCATTGGCCAAACGCGAGGTAATTCACCTGGCAGGTGTCTTCAAGTATTTTGGCGGGTTGATTCAAGTCACCAAAGCGCCAGCACTGTTGATCGCGTCCCCTGCTTTGCTTTTCAACACGGTCTTTCAGCTGTGCAATTCCGGCTGGACTCGACCATTTGGCTTGCAGGCTGGCCATCGCATTCTGGACGCGTGCGAATCCCAGAGCCCACGCCATAGTGACGGTGGTCGCCTCCAATTGCGCCGGGCTCAATTGACTCAGCCGATAGGGCGCTCGGCTTTCTTTCATTTCCTGAGACATCGCGAAGGCCGCACTGCTGAACCACCGCTCCATCAACGCCGCCGCCACCGGCCACCC
>NZ_BAAJYS010000163.1:0-8396 GCF_057543315.1 Acidovorax sp. KPB24-07 | reverse complement strand
ACGGCACGCGCGGCGTGGGCAGCGCCGTGGCCCGCGTGTCGCAGTGGAACAGCCGCACGGACTACCTGCAGGTGGCCGACGACGAGGTCTGCCTGCTGGTGCAGGCCGAAACGGTGACGGCGCTGCAGAACCTGCCCGCCATCTGCGCGGTGGACGGCGTGCACGGCGTCTTCATCGGCCCGGCCGACCTGGCCGCGTCCATGGGCCACCGCGGCAACCCCGGCCACCCCGACGTGCAGGCCGCCATCGAAGGCGCCATGCGGACCATCATCGCCAGCGGCAAGGCCGCCGGCACGCTCACCTCCGATCCCGTGCTGGCGCAGCGCTACCTGGACCTGGGCTGCACCTTCGTGGCGGTGGGTGTGGACGTGCTGATGTTCGTCGGCGCGGCACGCAAGCTGCGCGCGCAGTTCGGCGGGCCAGCGGCGGTGCCTCCGCAGGCGGGTGCCGCGTATTGAAGGGTCCCCTCGGTGGAGGGTGTGGGCGCGCTGCGGCCCGCCGGGGAGACGGGGGACTTGGAGGCGGCTATGAGGAAAATCCTATTGGGCACCGTGCTCCCCTGGCGGCAGGCACGTCGTTCGGAGCCACGGTCAACATCAACAGCACCGGCAACTACGCCAGCCTGCAGAACTACACGAACTGCACCACGACGCCCGCGAGCCTGTGCGCCAACTACCTGACCACGAACAACGTCACCGGCACGTTCACGACGGCCGGTAACCTGCCCGCCAGCGCCAGCAACCTGGAGATCGGCTCGACCGTCACCTCCTACAGCTTCTCCAGCGGCCTGGACACCGTGGCCTCCACCGACCCCAACGCCCGTCTGAACACGCTGCGCATCTCCACGGACGCCTCCGGCAACATCACGAACGTGAACCTGATGCAGGCCGTGCTGTGGATGACGGGCACCGCACCGCACACCACGGCGGACCGCTTCGCGGCCGTGATCGTCTCCGGCGCCACCAGCACCTCCACCCACAACTCCGGCTGCCAGAACACGGGCACGGGCAACAGCGGCGCGACCGATACCTGCCTGACATCGACCGTGACCGACACCTCGCGCAGCACGGCCAACAACGCCCCCGTGAGCTACGCGATGGCCGCGGCCGCGGTGACGGCATCGCCCATTCCCACGGTGTCCGAATGGGGCCTGATCCTGATGGCCTCGCTGCTTGGCATGTTCGGCATCGCCCGCCTGCGCCGCCAGCGCTGATCGGCTTTCGTTCAGCCCAACAAAAAACCCGCCGCTGGCGGGTTTTTTGTTGGGGCCGGTGCTTTCGGCACCGCTGCGTGTTGCATCAGCTGCCCGCCACCTTCATGCGGTTCACAAGGATCGAGCCCACGGTCTTGGCGCCGTAGTTGTAGGCATCGGCGCCCACGGCTTCAATGCCTTTCAGCATGTCCTTCAGGTTGCCG
Source organism: Acidovorax sp. KPB24-07 (assembly GCF_057543315.1). NCBI lineage: Bacteria > Pseudomonadati > Pseudomonadota > Betaproteobacteria > Burkholderiales > Comamonadaceae > Acidovorax > Acidovorax sp. KPB24-07. The sequence goes on along the minus strand of NZ_BAAJYS010000163.1, from coordinate 6,980 downwards.
GCGATGGTGATCTCATGCACCGGGTAGGCGATCTGGCCGTTCTCCACCCAGAAGCCGCTGGCGCCACGCGAGTAGTCGCCCGTCACGTAGTTCACGCCCTGCCCCATCAGCTCGATCACGAACAGGCCAGTGCCCAGCTTTTTCAGCATGGCGTCGAGGTCGTCGCCCGCACGGGTGCGGCGCGAGGTGAGCGTGAGGTTGTGCGAGCCGCCCGAGTTGCCGGTGGTCTTCATGCCCAGCTTGCGCGCCGAGTAGCTCGAGAGGAAGTAGCCCTCCACGCGGCCGGCATCCACCACCTTGCGGGGCGCCACGCGCACGCCTTCGTCGTCGAAGGGCGAACTGCCCTTGCCGCGAAGAATGAACGGGTCTTCCAGGATGTCGATGTGCTTCGGTAAAACCTGCTTGCCCAGCGAGTCGAGCAGGAACGTGCTCTTGCGGTACAGCGCGCCGCCGCTCACGGCCTGCACGAAGCCGCCCAACAGGCCGGCCGCCAGGGGCGACTCGAACAGCACGGGGCACTGCGTGGTGGGGATCTTGCGGCTGCCCAGGCGGCTCAGGGCGCGCTCGGCGGCGTAGCGGCCCACCTGGGCGGGCGCGGCCAGCTCGCGCGCATCGCGCATGGAGCTGTACCAGGCATCACGCTGCATGTCGGCATTCTTGCCGGGCAGCGCGGCGATGGGCGCCACCGACAGGCTGTGGCGCGAGCTGGCATAGCCGCCGCGAAAGCCGCGCGTGTGGGCGCTGAAGAAGTGGCTCTGCTGGGCCGATACGCCCGCGCCTTCGCTGTTGGTGATGCGGCGGCTGGTCTGCAGCGCGGCGGCCTCGCATTCCATGGCGATGCGCGCGGCCTCCTCGCTGGTGATGGCCCAGGGGTGGAACAGCTCCAGCTCGCGGTGCGAGTCCTCGGGGGCGATGTCGGCCTCGTCCGGCAGGCCGGCCACCGGGTCTTCGGCAGTGAAGCGGGCGATGTCGTAGGCGGCCTGCACGGTCTGCTCGATGGCGGCGCTGGAAAAATCCGAGGTGCTGGCGTTGCCGCGCCGGTGGCCGATGTAGACCGTCACGCCCAGCGACTTGTCGCGGTTGCGCTCGACGTTCTCCAGCTCGCCCTTGCGCACGCTGACCGACAGGCCGCAGCCCTCGGAGGCCTCGGCGCCGGCGTCGGTGGCGCCCAGCTTCTTGGCGTGCGCCAGGGCTCGGTCCACGAGGTCTTCGAAAAACGGGCGGGTGTAGCTGAAACCGCTGTCGGGTGTCTTCGGGGCGGCGCCGGCGGCGCGTGGGCTGGGTGTATTCATATCGGCGGCTATGATACTTGCCGCCTTCGGCGCCAAGGTGCCGAAGCCTGTATGGGCACACGCGTGCCCCTCCCATTGCCCCCACCATGTCACGCAAACCCAAAAAAGGCTACTACGTGCGAGGCCAGTTTGTTGCCGAAGGCAGCGAGCTGGACATCGAACTGAAAGCCGAGCTCAAAGGCACGCACGAAGCGAGCCGGACCGACCTGAAGCGCGAGAGCGATGCGCTGCAGAAGCTCGGCGAAGACCTGCTCACGCTGCGCGCCGACCTGATGGAACGCCTGCAGCTGCCCGAGAAGCTGCGCGACGCGCTGGCCGAGGCCCGGCGCATCACCAACTTCGAGGGCAAGCGCCGCCAGATGCAGTACGTCGGCAAGATCATGCGCCAGCTCGATCCCGCCGCCGTGGCCGCCGCCCAGGCCGCGCTGGACGAGCAGCACAACGGCTCGGCCGCTGAAAAGCTCGCGCTGCACGCCTCCGAGCGCTGGCGCGACCGGCTGATCGCCGACGACGCCGCGCTGCCCGACTGGCTGGAGCGCTTTCCGCGCACCGACACGCAGCAGATCCGCGCGCTGATCCGCCAGGCGCGCAAGGATGCGCAGCCCGAGGGCAAGACCGCGAACGTGCAGGTGTCCGAGGGCCTGGCCCCGCGCAAGGGCCGCGCCTACCGCGAGCTGTTCCAGCTCGTGCGCGAACAGATGGAAGACGCGGCCACCCACGCCCGCCACGAAGAGACCGGCCGCGATGCCTGAGGCCGTGGCACCTGCCGCGACCGGCGGCTTCAAGCCGGTGCGCATCGGCATCGTCTCCGTCAGCGACCGGGCCAGCACCGGCGTCTACGAGGACAAGGGCCTGCCCGCATTGCAGGACTGGCTTACCCGCGCGCTGCGCAACCCCATCGCCTTCGAGCCCCGGCTGATCCCCGACGACCAGGCCACCATCAGCGCCACGCTGATCGAGCTGGCCGACACCGCCGGCTGCAGCCTCGTGCTGACCACGGGCGGCACGGGCCCCGCCCTGCGCGACGTGACGCCCGAGGCCACGCTGGCCGTGGCCCACAAGGAGATGCCGGGCTTCGGCGAGCAGATGCGCCAGATCGGCCTGCGCTTCGTGCCCACGGCCATCCTCTCGCGCCAGGTGGCGGTGGTGCGCGGCAGCACGCTCATCGTCAACCTGCCGGGCCAGCCCAAGGCGATTGCGGAAACGCTGGAAGGCCTGCGGGGCGAGGACGGCAGCCAGATCGTGCCGGGCATCTTCGCCGCGGTGCCCTACTGCATCGATTTGATCGGCGGGCCGTACCTGGAAACGCACGACGCGGTGTGCAAGGCGTTCCGGCCGAAATCGGCCGTGCGGCGCTGATGCTATATTTTTTATAGCATAACGCCCTAGTATTTATTGTGCTGCAAGCCTTTTTGGCTTGCACATCGAAGCCGGGGCCGCCACCGGCCACCGGCCAAGGCGCCGGCTACTTTCCCACCAGCTCGTTGAGCTTGTCCGCCTGGAACTGCTCCTCGCGCGCCGCGTCGCAGGGCACGCAGTCCTTGGCCGGTGCCTGCGGGTTGGCCGAAAGCTTTTCGATGGCCTGCCACAGCAGCGCGATCTGGTGCTCCTGCGACGACGCGTTGTCGATCAGGCCGCGCATGGCCTGCGAGAGCGGATCGTCTTCCTGCGTGATGCCGTAGGCAGTGAAGGGGCGCGCGGCCTGCGGCTCGGTCACGTCGGCGCTCTGGCCGGCCTTGGAGGGAATGATGCGGGCCGGGATGCCCACGGCCGTGGCGCCTGGCGGCACGGGCTTGATGACCACCGCGTTGCTGCCGATCTTGGCGCCGTCGCCCACCTCGAAGCCGCCCAGCACCTTGGCGCCGGCGCTCACCACCACGTCCTTGCCCAGCGTCGGGTGGCGCTTGGCGCCCTTGTAGAGCGAGGTGCCGCCCAGCGTCACGCCCTGGTAGATGGTGCAGCCGTCGCCGATCTCGGCGGTCTCGCCGACCACCACGCCCATGGCGTGGTCGAAGAAGACGCGCTCGCCGATCCTGGCGCCCGGGTGGATCTCGATGCCGGTCATCCAGCGCGCGAAATGCGAGATGAAGCGCCCCAGCCACGGCAGGCCGTGGCGCCAGCACCAGTGCGCCGGACGGTGCAGCCAGATCGCGTGCAGGCCGGGGTAGCAGGTGACCACCTCCCAGGTGCTGCGCGCGGCGGGGTCGCGGTCGAGGATGCACTGGACGTCGGAGCGCAGGCGGGCAAACATGGGGTGGTGGGGCGTGGGGGCGCAGCGGAAAAAGAGCCGCCGAGTCTAGCGCTTTGCCTGCGCGGCGCCGGTCATGGCCTTGGCGACACCGCGCAGGATGTGGATTTCCTCGGGCGTGAGTTGCGCGCGGTTGAACAACTGGTTCAGGCGCGGCATGAGCTTCTTGGGCGCGGCGGGGTCTAGAAAGCCGATGTCCACCAGCGCGCGCTCCCAGTGCGCCAACATGCCGGCCACCTGCGCGGCATCGGCCCGCTCGATGGCGGGTGCTGCGGCCGCCGCTCCGTCGGCGGCGGCGAACCCGCCGAGTGCCAGGCGCCATTCGTAGGCGACGACCTGGATGGCCGCACCCAGGTTGAGGGAGCCGAAGGTCGGGTTGGTGGGAATCGACAGCGCCACGTGGCAGCGGTACACGTCGTCGTTGGCCATGCCGAAGCGCTCGCTGCCGAACAGGAAGGCCACGCCGGCCTCCGCAGTGGGAGTGGGAGCCGAATCGGGCTCCAGCACATGTTCTTTTATGGCATGTTGCTCACTTTTCAATAGCAACTCAAAATGCTCGCGCGGCGAGCGCGTGGGCGGGCCGAAGTCGCGCGGGGTCATGGCGGTGGCGCACAGGTGGCTCATGCCGTCCAGGGCCTCGTCCAGCGTGGCGACGATGCGCGCGTTCTCCAGCACGTCCAAGGCGCCGCTGGCGCGCTGGATGGTTTCCTCGCGGCGCAGCACGTTGGCCCAGCGCGGGGCGACGAGTACCAGGTCGCCGAAGCCCATGGTCTTCATGGCGCGGGCGGCGGCGCCGACGTTGCCGGCATGGCTGGTGTGGAGGAGGATGAAACGGGTCTTCATGGCGCGCGGTCGGTGAAAAAAGGCAGTACGGGTAAAATCGCGCGCTCATTGTCGCCGTCCGCATCGCCGGGGCGCCATTCCCCGTTCCTGAACCGCCAGGCCGCCCTTGCCGCGCGCCCGGCCCACGCCACAATCCAATGTCGACCAATCTGCACCCCATGCTCAACGTGGCCATCAAGGCCGCACGCGCCGCCGGCGCCATCATCAACCGCGCGGCCCTGGACGTGGAATCCGTGCGGATCTCGCAAAAGCAGATCAACGATTTCGTGACCGAGGTGGACCACGCGAGCGAAAAGGCCATCATCGAGACGCTGCTCACGGCCTACCCCGGCCACGGCATCCTGGCCGAGGAATCGGGCAGCGAGTACGGCGCGAAGGATTCGGAGTTCGTCTGGATCATCGACCCGCTGGACGGCACCACCAACTTCATCCACGGCTTTCCGGTCTATTGCGTGAGCATCGCGCTGGCCGTGCGCGGCAAGGTCGAGCAGGCCGTCATCTACGACCCGACCCGCAACGACCTCTTTACCGCCACCAAGGGCCGCGGCGCCTACCTGAACGAGCGCCGCATCCGCGTCTCCAAGCGCACGCAGCTCAAGGAATGCCTGATCTCCACCGGCTTTCCGTTCCGCCCGGGCGACAACTTCAAGAACTACCTGAACATCATGGCCGACGTGATGCAGCGCACCGCCGGCCTGCGCCGCCCAGGCGCCGCCGCGCTGGACCTGGCCTACGTGGCCGCGGGCTACACCGAAGCGTTCTTCGAGACCGGCCTGTCGATCTGGGACGTGGCGGCCGGCTCGCTGCTGGTGACCGAGGCCGGCGGCCTGGTCGGCAATTTCACGGGCGAGGCGGACTTCCTGGAGCAGCGCGAATGCCTGGCCGGCGCACCGCGCATCTACGGCCAGCTGGTGCCCATCCTCACCAAGTACAGCCAGTTCGCCAGCGCCGGCGACAAGGCGGCCGTGCGCCAGGCGGCGGCCAACCTCTCGCTGCCCACGGACGGCCTGGACGACGTGGTGCCGGCCACCCCGGCCGAGGACGGCGAAGCCGCCACCGGCGCCCGCTGACCGGCAGCGCCCGCGCGAAGGGATTGCCGCTGCGGCCCACGGGCCGAGCGGCAGTCCCTTTTTTCTTTTCGGGCCCGTGGCCCGTGTGGGCCTATTCCGGGTCGGGGTACTTGAGCGCGATGTGGCGGAAGTCGTCGGCCAGGTCCACGAAGGCATCCACCATGTCGGGGTCGAAATGCGTGCCGCGGCCCCGCACGATGGTGGCGCAGGCCTGCTCGTGCGAGTACGCGGGCTTGTAGATGCGTTTGCTGATGAGCGCGTCGTACACGTCGGCCACCGCCATGAGCCGGGCCGAGACGGGAATGGCATCGCCCGCCAGGCCCTCCGGATAGCCGCTGCCGTCCCACTTTTCCTGGTGGCTGTAGGCGATCTCCTTGGACACGCTCAGAAAGGCCACGCGCATGCCCAGGCGGCGCTCGGCGTCCTCGATGGCATTGCGGCCCAGCGTGGTGTGCGTCTTCATGACCTCGAACTCTTCCACCGTGAGCTTGCCGGGCTTGAGCAGGATGCGGTCGGGGATGCCGATCTTGCCGATGTCGTGCAGCGGCGCCGATTTGTACAGCAGCTCGATCATGCGTTCGGTCAGCGTCTGCTCGAAGCGCGGGTGCAGGCGCAGGTGCTCGGCCAGCGCCTTCACGTACAGCTGCGTGCGGCGGATGTGGTTGCCCGTCTCGTTGTCGCGCGTTTCGGCCAGGGAGGTCATGGCCATGATGGTCACGTCCTGGATGGCCTGCACTTCCAGCGTGCGCATGGCCACCTCGCGCTCCAGGTAGGCGCTCTTGTCGCGCAGGAAGTCGGCGGTGGCCTTCAGCGCCAAATGGGTGTGCACGCGCGCCAGCAGGATGGGCGGGCTGATGGGCTTGGTGATGTAGTCCACCGCACCGGCCGCCAGACCCGTGCGCTCGTCGTCCGAGGTGGAGCGCGCGGTGAGGAAGATCACCGGGATGTCGCGCGACTGCGGATGCGCCTTCAGTTGGCGGCAGACCTCGTAGCCGTCGATGCCCGGCATCATGATGTCCAGCAGGATCAGGTCGGGCGGCGGGGACGACTGCGCGATCCGCAAGGCCTTCTCGCCCTGGTTGGCGACCTTGACGTGGTAGTGGTCACGCAGCAGCGTGCCCATGAGGGTGAGGTTGTCGGGCGTGTCGTCCACCACCAGCACGGTGGCGATGGGTTTTTCGACAAAGAGGGACTCGTCGGCATAGAAATGGGGAATGTCCATGGGGTGGTCCTGTCATGCGGCCCCGCCTGGTGAAGGCTCGGACCCGTCGAGGTCCGATTGCGCCGCGGCATGCAGCGTGTCCAAGGCCCGCTCAAACTCGAAACTCCGGGTATCCGCTTCCAGCGCGGCGAACGCCACGCCCAACGCACTTTCCAGCACCGGCCTATTTTGCTGCAGATGGTCCACGGCGGCCGGGTCGTCGGCCTGCAGCAGCACCTGCAGGCGCTGCAAGGCCGGGCGCAGCGCCATCGGCGCCGGCTGGCCCGGCAGCGCATCCGCCGGCAAGGGGTCAGCGGGTTGCGCCG
>NZ_BAAJYS010000162.1:0-8441 GCF_057543315.1 Acidovorax sp. KPB24-07 | reverse complement strand
CGGAAAACGCAGGGGCGCAGACGGTGCGATGGGCGGGCCGCGGCCTGGCTTTGCCGGCGGACCGGGTGTGGGCACGGCCCTTCGCTTTCCATCTGGGCCGGCTGGCCGGGTACGCCCTGGCGGGCGCGATGGCGGCCTGGGCCATGGACCGCCTGGCCTGGCTGACCCAGCACGCGGCTGCGCTGCGGCCGGCCTGGACGCTGCTGCACGTCGCCGTGCTCGCCTGGGCCGTACTGCTGGTGTTCCAGGCGCGGCAGCCGGCCTGGGTGGACCATGCGGGCCGGGTGCTGTGGCAGCGGGTCGCCCCCTGGGTGCGCTCGCCCGGCGGCCTGTTCTCCACGGGCCTGGCCTGGGCCTGCATGCCCTGCGGCCTGCTGTACTCCGCGCTGCTGCTCGCGGCGTTGACCGGAAACCCCTGGCGCGGCGCGCTGGCCATGGTGTGCTTCGGCGTGGGTGGCGCGGCCTGGCTGGTGGCAGGCCAGTGGCTTTGGCAACGGCTGCGGGGCGGCGGTGCCGCGGGGGACGCGCGGGGCGGGTGGGGCGTGCGGTTGTCCGGCCTGCTGCTGTTCGGCATTGCCGCCTGGGGGCTGTGGATGGACGTTTTCCACCGCCAGGCCGAGCCCTGGTGCCTGTAGCCAATCCCTGCGCGCAGGGGGTTGACAAAGCCTATCGTGACCGTAGTCCGTGAAGTTTTTGACATTTGATTCGGGGGTGTATTAACTGGTGATAATGGTTACCAATACCCCGGCGTCCCCGTGGCGCCCTCCGGTGCCCCCCGAAAGTGACTAATCCCCTCCTCATCGATGTCGGCCGGCTGCGTGTAGGCATGTACATCCAGCTCGATCTGGGCTGGATGAACCACCCTTTTCCGGTCAGCAGTTTCCGCATCGCCTCGCCGGAGCAGATCAGTACTCTGGCCGCCCTGGGCCTGTCCCAGGTGCGGTGGATTCCTTCCAAAAGCGATCCATCGGTGCAGGGCCTGCTGCCGCCCGGCCACCCTTCCGCGCCCGATCCCGTGACCGAAGCCGCCCGGGCACCGGTGGAGACAGGGCCTTCGATCGCCCAGGCCTCCATGGCGGAGTTCCGCGAGCGCATCAAGGCGCAGAGCCGTTCCCTGGCTGCCTGCGACGAGCGCTTCGCCCGTGCCACGCGGGTGTATGAGCGCCTGGCCACCAGCGCCGAGCAAGACCCCTCGGAGGCGCGTGCTTCCACCAACGCGCTGGTGTCCACCTGCGTGGATGAGCTGCTCGACCAGGGCGACTCCGCCATCCGCCTGCTCTCCGAGCGCGTCGGCACGCGCGCGGCGCTGCATTCGGTCAACGTGATGGTGCTTTCGCTGCTGCTGGGCAAGGCCCTGGGCCTGCTGGGCGACGACTTGCAGCCCCTGGGCGCGGCCGCGCTGCTGCACGACCTGGGCAAGATCACGCTGCCGCCCCATGTGGCCCAGCCGCATTCCGCGCTGGGTCCGGCCGACCAGGCCCTGTACGAGGCGCATGTCGGCGAATCGGTGGTGCTGGCAGAACGCATGGGCCTGGGCGCCGCCGTCATCGAAGCCATCGCGCATCACCATGAAATGGCCGATGGCACGGGCTTTCCGCTCCAGCTCAAAGGGGCCGACATCTCCCGTGGAGGGCAGGTGCTGGCCCTGGTCAACTACTACGACCGGCTGTGCAACCCGCTGCGGGGCGCCAACGCGCTGACTCCGCACGAGGCGCTGTCGGTGATCTTCGCGCAGCACAAGCAACGGTTCGACGCCGTGGTCCTGCGGGCCTTCATCCGCATGATGGGCGTGTACCCGCCGGGCTCGATCGTGCAGCTCGTGGACGACCGCTACGCCATCGTGACAGCCGTGAATTCGGCCCGCCCGCTGCGGCCCAAGGTGATCGTGCACGAGTCCGGCGTCTCCAAGGACGATGCCCTGGTGATCGATCTGGAAGACCAGCCGGCGCTGGGCATCCGCCGCAGCCTGCGGCCCGCGCAGCTGCCGCGCGATGCGCTCGACTATCTGTCGCCCCGAAAGAGGATCTGCTACTACTTCGAACGGGCCGTCGACGCAGCGCCGACCGGGGCCCCGGCGTGATCCGCGGCCCGCAAGGCAGCGTGTGGCGCGCCGTGTTCGACGGGTTGCTGGAGGCCGTGTGGCTGGTCGAGCCCGAGGGGCTCACGGTGCGCTTCGCCAATCAGAGCGCGGCCGCGCTGCTCGGGCGCTCGCCCGAAACCATGGAAGGCGCGGACGCCGTCGAACTCCTGGCCTGCACGCCGGAAGACCTGTACTTCTGGGCGCAGGGGCGGGATGCGCTGATGCGCGGCATCCAGTCGCACTCCGGCCTGCTCGGGGGCGATGGCCAGTTCATTCCGGTGGACCGGCGCGTGTCGCGCGTGGATTCGCCCGAGGGCGAGGCGCTGCTGCTGGTGACCATGATCGATCGCCGCGAGCAGGCCTCGACCGAGCGCGAGCTGGAAATCCTACTGTCTGAACTGCGCGCCACGCTCGACTCCGCCGCCGACGGCATGCTGGTGTACGACATGGCCGGGCGCATGCGGGCCTTCAACCAGCGGCTGGCGCAGCTGTGGGGCATGCCCGAGGACCTGCTGGTGCAGCGCAATGATGCTGCAGTGGTGGCCCACATGCAGCAGCAGGTGGCCGATGCCGATGCCTACCGGGCGCGGCTGTCGTCCATCGCGCTGGAGCCGGGGCGCGAGACCACGGACATCCTGCACCTGCGCAACGGCACCATCATCGAGCGCCGCTCAGTGCCGCAGCTGAGCCAGGGCCGCCCCGTGGGCCGGGTGTTCTCGTTCCGCGACGTGACGCTGAACGCCGAGGCGCAGGCCAGCCTGCGGCTCGCCGCGCGGGTGTTCGACTCCAGCCTGGATGCCATCTTCATCGCCGATGACCGGCACCAGATCGTGCGCATGAACCCGAGCTGCGAGCGGCTGATCGGCGCGCCCGCGGTCGCCTTGCAGGGCGTGCCCGCGGTTTCGCTCTTCGGAGCCGAGGGCGCGCAGCCCGGCTGGATGGAGCACGTCCTGGCGGCGTGGGACCGCGACGGCTTCTGGGAGGGCGAGCTGCGCCTGCCCGAGGGCGGCGCGAACGGGGCCGCGCGACGGGCCTGCGCGGTGCACCTGTCGTGGGTGGTGCTGCGCAGCGAGACGGGCAATGCGCTGCAGAGCATCGGCTTCATGCGCGACCTCACGCAGCAGCATGCGGCGCGCACGCGCATCGAGGAGCTGGCGTACAGCGATGTGCTCACCGGCCTGCCCAACCGGCTGCGCCTGTCGCGCCGCGTGGGCGAAGCCATCGACGCGATTGAGCAGGGCCCACGGCCGGACGCCGGCAGCTTCGCCATCCTGTTCGTGGACCTGGACCGGTTCAAGATCATCAACGACTCCCTGGGGCATCTGTTCGGTGACCGCGTGCTGCAGATCGTGGCCAAGCGCCTGCAGGGGTGCCTGCGCCAGAGTGACATGCTGTGCCGCCTGGGCGGCGACGAGTTCGTGGTGTACCTGCACGGGGGCGATGCCGCGATCGCCGAAGGCGTGGCGCGGCGCATGCTCGAGGACATGCTGCGCCCCTTCATGCTCGACGGCATGGGGTTTTCCATCCAGTGCAGCATCGGGGTGGCGCTGTACCCGCAGGACGGCGAAACGCTGGACGACCTCATCAAGCAGGCCGACACCGCGATGTACCGCGTGAAGGAGCGCGGCCGCGGGAGCTACGGCTTCTACCAGCCGCAGATGAATGCGGACCTGCTGTCGCGCATGAAGCTCGAACACGCCATGCGCCAGGCCCTGGGCCAGCAGCGCATGGTGGTCCACTACCAGCCGCAGGTCGCCATGGCGACCGGCAGCGTGGTGGGCGCCGAGGCGCTGCTGCGCTGGACCGATCCGGAACTGGGGCCCATTTCGCCAGGCGTTTTCATTCCGCTGGCCGAAGAGTCCGGCTACATCATCACGCTGGGTTCATGGGTCATGGAGCAGGCCGTGCAGGAGGCTGCGCGCTGGATGCGCTCGGGCTCGCCACTCGTGATGGCCGTCAACGTGTCGGCGCTGGAATTCCGCCAGCCCGATTTCGTCGATCGGCTCACGCAGCTGTTGCTCAAGCACGGCCTGCCGGCCTCGCTGCTCGAACTGGAGCTGACCGAGACCATCCTGCTGCAGGATGCGCTGGAGATGGAGCAGCGCCTGCAGGCGCTGGCCGAACTGGGCATCGGCCTGGCCATCGATGATTTCGGCACCGGCTATTCCAGCCTGGCCTATCTGAAAAAGCTGGCGATCCACAAGCTCAAGATCGACCAATCGTTCGTGCGGGGGTTGCCCGACGACGACGGCGACCGCGCGATCATCAATGCCATCGTGCACATGGGGCGCGCGCTGCACATCGAAGTGGTGGCGGAGGGCGTGGAAACGCAGCAGCAGCGCATGGCGCTGGAGCAGATGGACTGCCGCTACTTCCAGGGGTATCTGTGCGCGCCGGCGATGCCGGCCGAAGCCTTCAGAAGCCTGCTGGCGAGCCGCCAGAGCTATTCGTGGGGACTGTCGACGCCGGCGTGAAAACCGCCGGGCCGTGGGAGAAACAGGTGTCTGCGAATGCCACCGGACCGGCATCCTGAACCGGGGGTTCAGGTGGGCGAGGGCAGCCAGGCGTTGGGTTCATCTGACGCGAGATGATCACGCTCACCGGGCAATGTACCAAGCCCGTGCTCAATGAGCATTGGTTCAAGGAAATATAAAGCCCGGCAGCACCGCAGACGTCTCCATTGTAGGCGCTGCATGCACGGCGCGCGAGTGGCCGTTGCGTAACCCTTTTTAAAGAAGGCGGCCGTCGTCGCCGAGCGCATCGTCCAGCCGGCGCAGCAGCAACTGCATCTGGCCGGACGGGTCGCCCGCCAGCGAGGCGTGAGATGCGTGCAATGGCGCCGGGGCATCGGTGGATTGCGGGCCGGCGGCCGGGGCCAGCGGCGCGGGCTCCGTCGGGGCTGCCGCCTGGGCCTGTGCAGCGGAGGCCAGGTCGGCCTCTTCGCGGTCGGCGATCTCGAAGGCCAGGTTGAGCGCTGCCAAAACGGCGATGCGCTCGCGGGCCCGCACCTTGCCGGCATCGCGGATGCGCGTCATGGCGGTGTCCACGCGCTCCACGGCCTGCAGCAGGCGCGATTCGTGGCCCTCGGGGCAGCCCAGCAGGTAGCTCTGCTGCATGATCTGGACTTCGATCTGCTTCATTCGGCGTCCTTCGAGGGGGGCGTCGCAGGCAGGCTCTCCAGCAGCGCGTCTACACGGGCGCGGGCGGTGTTGAGCCGGGATTTGAGCGAGTCTCGCTCCTGGGTGAGATGGACCACCTGGGCGGTCAGCAAGGCATTGGCGCGTTGCAGTTCCGCATGGCGCAACAGCAGCCGCTCCACGCGTTCGGCGATCTGGTCGATGGGAGAGGATGGATCCATACAGCCGCAATTGTAGGGTTGGCGCCACCACCCGCCCATCCAGCGGCGTTTACAGGCTGCAACACCCGTAAAATCCGCGGGTTGGTGCTCGCAGCATGGTTCGCATGCTGCAGTTCAACGGGAAGCAGGGAGGTTTGCGTTCGCCAGAGCGCGCCGTGCCTGCGCTGCCCCCGCAACGGTCAGCGGACGGGTCGGCCCTTTCTCCGACTCACTCTCCAGCCATGAGCCACTGGGCGCCTTGAACAAGCGCCTGGGAAGGCGCTGGAGGGCGCTCCGCCAGCCCGGATACCGGCCAACAACGTGGCCGCGCTTGGGACCGCCATGGTCCTGAAGGCGCGGCTGTTTCGCCCAATGCCGGCGGGGAAGCCGGCGCGGGGATGTTTGCCAGTCTGTCTGTTTCCATGAAAAAGCCCTTGTTCCCCGCGCGCGCCGCTGCCATTGCCGCTGCCGTGCCTTCCTCGCCCCTGCGGCCTGCCGCCCTGGCTGTTTCCCTGGCCCTCACGTTCGCCGCCGCACCTGCCGCCCAGGCGCAGGACGCCCCCGTGCTGCTGGCGCAGAACCAGCGCGTGCCCTCCCTGGGCGAAACCGTGGTGGCCGCCACGCGCACGCCCCAGCCGCTGGCCGACCTGGTGGCCGACGTGTCCGTGCTGGACCGCGAGGCCATCGAGAACAGCGGCGCGACCGGCCTGGCCGACGTGCTGGCCCGCCTGCCCGGGGTCGAGATGGTCCGCAACGGCGGCCCGGGCAGCGCCACCAGCCTGTACCTGCGCGGCGCCGAGACGCGCTTCACGGCCGTGTACATCGACGGCGTGCGCATGGACTCGCAATCCACCGGCGGTGCGCCGTGGGAGGCCATTCCGCTGGCCGTCATCGACCGCATCGAGGTGCTGCGCGGCCCGGCCGGCGCGGTGTACGGCTCGGACGCCATCGGCGGCGTGGTGCAGATCTTCACGCGCCGTGGCGAGGCCGGCACCGCTCCCTACGTGGGCGTCGGCGTGGGCAGCCAGGGCACCTACAAGGCCGAGGCCGGCGTGAGCGGTGCCAGCGGCGCGGTGGACTATGCCGTGGGCCTGGCGCGCGAGACGAGCCAGGGCTTCAACGCCCGCACCGTCGCCACGCAGAACCCCGACAAGGACGGCTATCGCCGCACGTCCGGCAACGCTCGGGTGGGGCTGCAGATCGATGCAGTCCACCGCCTGGAAGGCACGCTGGTGGCCAGCGAGATGAACTCCGGCTACGACACCCTGCCGCTGGGCAACGACGACCGCAACCTGCACAAGATGCACGCCCTCGGCCTGAACTGGGCCGCGAAGTGGAGCCCGCAATACACCACCCGCGTGTCGGTCACCGACTCGCGCGACCGCTACGAGACGCGGCCTTCCGTGTACCTCACCGACACGCGCCTGCGCGGCTACCTGTTCCAGAACGAATGGCGCCAGGGCCCGCACCTGGTGACGGCAGCCCTGGAGCGCCGCGAGGACCACCTGGAGAACGCGCCCATCGACCGCAAGCGCTCGCAGGACGCGCTCGCGCTGGGCTATGGCTTCAATGCCGGCGGCCACACGCTGCAGTTCAACGTGCGGCACGACTCCGACAGCGAGTTCGGCGGCCAGAACACCGGCAGCGCCGCGTACGGCTATGCCATCACGCCGCAGTGGCGCGCCACCGCGTCCGTGGGCACCTCGTTCCGGGCGCCCACCTTGTACCAGCGCTTCAGCGAGTACGGCCTGGCATCGCTCAAGCCGGAGGAGGGCCGCAATGCCGAGGTGGGCCTGCGCTGGGCCGAGGGCGCCGGCACCTTCTCGGCCGTGGCCTACCGCAACCGCGTGAAGAACCTCATCGTGTTCGGCGGGGCGGGCGGCTGCCAGTCCAATTTCGGCTGCTATGCCAGCACGGCGCGCGCCAAGTACGACGGAGTGACGCTGTCAGGCTCGTACAAGGTGGCCGGCGTACAGTTGCGCGGATCGGTGGATTTCCAGAACCCGCGTGACGAAGACACGGGCCGGCTGCTGGCGCGGCGCTCCAAGCGCCACGGCACGCTGGGGGCCGACACCCAGGTCGCTGGCTGGACGCTGGGCACCGAAGTGCAGGCCTCGGGCCGGCGCTTCGACACCGCGGCCAACACCACGGTGCTGGGCGGCTACACGCTCGTCAACCTGTATGCCAGCACGCGCATCGCACGCGACGTGACGCTGCTGGCGCGCGTGGACAACCTGGCCGACAAGGATTACCAGCTGGCCCGCACCTATGCCACGGCGGGGCGCACGTTCTATGCGGGCCTCAAATGGGCACCGCAATGACCGCGGCGCAGCCAGCGATGAAGAACCCATGAGGGCGAGGGGAGAAGAAGCAGCGCGAGAAGAAGAAGCGGCTGGCATGGCGGGCAGCGTGGGCTGTCCCGCCATCGCCATCGCCGCACCCGCGTCCGGCCAAGGCAAGACCACCGTGACGGCGGCGCTCGCGCGGCTGCACGCGCGCCAGGGGCGCCGGGTGCGGGTCTTCAAGTGCGGCCCTGATTTCCTCGACCCCTGCTGGCACCAATTGGCCAGCGGCGCCCCGGTGCACCAGATCGACCTGTGGATGACCGGCGAGGCCGACATCGCCCAGCGCCTGCATGCCGCCGCGCGCGAGGCCGATCTGATCCTCATCGAAGGCGTGATGGGCCTGTTCGACGGCGCCCCCAGCCTGGCCGATCTGGCGCAGCGCTTCGGGCTGCCGGTGCTGGCGGTGGTCGATGCCTCGGCCATGGGCGCCACGCTGGGGGCCGTGGTGCACGGCCTGCGGCACTACCGCGCGGGCCTGCCATGGGCCGGGGTGCTGGCCAACCGCGTCGCCACCGAACGCCATGCCGACCTGCTGCGCGCAGGTCTCAACGATCCCGCGGACTGGCTGGGCGCGCTGCCGCGCGTGCAGCTGGATGCCCAGGACGTTGCGACCAAGCCTTCCGCCCCCATGCGGGCGCGGGCCGGCCTGCTGCCTGAGCGGCACCTGGGCCTGGTGGCC
>NZ_BAAJYS010000161.1:0-8469 GCF_057543315.1 Acidovorax sp. KPB24-07 | reverse complement strand
GGCCGTGCACTACGACACCCCCCGGCCTGGCCGACGGGCGCCGCGCCTTCACCACCAATGCCGAGGCGCCCAGTGGCTGCGGCAGCTCGCCGCCACGCCGCAGGGCGCCACCAAGGCCACGGTGCTGGACCTGGGCATGTCCCAACGCGGCACGCCCCTGCAGGCCCTGGTGCTCACGCACGCGCCCAACACCGACGTGGCCAGCCTGGATGCGAGCGGCAAGCCCACGGTGCTGCTCATCGGGCAGCAGCACGGCGACGAGCCCGCCGGCGGCGAAGCCCTGCTGGTGATGGCGCGCGAACTGTCGCAGGGCCTGCTGGAGCCGCTGCTGGACCGCATCAACGTGGTCGTGGTGCCGCGCGCCAACCCGGACGGCGCCGAGGCCGGCACCCGCGCCACGGCCAACGGCACGGACATGAACCGCGACCACCTGCTGCTGAACACGCCCGAGGCCCAGGCCCTGGCGCGGCTCACGCGGGACTACCGTCCCATCGCCGTGCTCGATGCGCACGAATACACCGTCTCTGGCCGCTTCCTGGAGAAGTTCGGTGCCATCCAGAAGTACGACGCGCTGCTGCAGTACGCCACCACGGCCAACGTGCCCGAGTTCCTCACCAAGGCGGCGCGCGAGTGGTACCACCAGCCCATGGCGGCCGCGCTGCAGGGCCAGGGCCTGACCAGCGAGTGGTACTACACCACCTCCACCGACCCGCAGGACCGCCGCGTGTCGATGGGCGGCACGCAACCCGACACGGGCCGCAACGTGAACGGCCTCAAGAACGCGGTCAGCCTGCTGGTGGAGACGCGCGGCGTGGGCATCGGGCGGCTGGACATCCAGCGCCGCGTGCATGCCCAGGTGACCGCGCTGTCCAGCGCGCTGCGCAGCACGGCCGAGCGGGCCGGCAACCTGGAGCAGGTGCGTTCGTTCGTGGTGCGCGACACCGCGGCGCAGGCCTGCCGCGGCCAGGTCGCCATCGAGGCGGGGCCGACCGCCACGCAGCGCGACCTCGTCATGCTCGACCCCGCGACGGGCGCGGACCGCACCGTGCGCGTGGACTGGAACTCGTCGCTCGAATTGCGCACCGTCGCCTCGCGCCCCCCGCCCTTGCGGCTACTGGCTCTCGCCCACGGCGGGCCAGGCGGCCGAGCGGCTCAAGCTGCTCGGGCTGCAGGTCATGCGGGTGGCCGAGCCGGGTTCGCTCCTGAGCGACAGCTACCAGGAAACCGGCCGCGAGGAAGGCGTGCGCCAGGACGTGCGCGGCACCATCGCCGGCCAGCAGGACATCACCCGCGTGCGCGTGACCACCGTGCGCACCGCCATCGACGTGCCCGAAGGCAGCTACTACGTGCCGCTGAACCAGCCCCTGGCCAACCTGGCCGTCGCCGCGCTGGAGCCCGACACGCAGAACAGCTACTTCGCCAACCACCTGATCCCGGCGCTGGGCGACACGGCCCGGGTCATGGCCACGCCGTCGCTGGTGTTCGAAGAGGCCGACTGAAGCCGGGGCAAGACAGGCGCGGGGCCAGCGCCACGGCGCCGGCCTGCAGACGACCTGACGACCTGACGGACAGACGGACA
This sequence comes from Acidovorax sp. KPB24-07, assembly GCF_057543315.1. Lineage (NCBI taxonomy): Bacteria > Pseudomonadati > Pseudomonadota > Betaproteobacteria > Burkholderiales > Comamonadaceae > Acidovorax > Acidovorax sp. KPB24-07. Next base: position 6,890 of record NZ_BAAJYS010000161.1, on the reverse strand, counting down.
GACGGACAGACGGGATGAGGCGCGCCAAGGCCCCTGCAGATTGCTACAAAAATAGTAGCAATATGCCCTAGTCAATCATGCCGTGGAGCCCGATTTGGCTCAAACCGAAGCGTGCCGCTCCTCCAGCGCGCCCGGCGCCGTCGCCTCGGCCTGGCGCTCGCCGGCGCGGCCCAGGACATGCGAGGTCATCGCCGCGGCCAGCGCCTCCTCGCCGAGGAACACCTTGGCCACGCCCTCTTCCTGCTCCAGCAGCCGGGCCTCGGCCTCGTTGTGGCTGCGGACCACGGTTTCGATCTCCGGGTTGAGCGTGCGCGCCGTCGCGATGATCTGGCGCACGTCCAGCGTGTTCGGCGTGGCGATCACCAGCATGTGCGCCCGGGCGATGTGCGCCTGGATCAGCACGGCCGGCTCAACCGCGTCGCCGTAGACCGCCGCCATGCCGCCGTTGCGCAGCGTCTCCACCAGATCGCGGTTCTGCTCGGCCACGACGAAGGGAATGTCGCTCTCCGAAAGCGCCGCCGCGATGCGCCGCCCCACGCGGCCGTAGCCGACCAGCACCACCTGGCGCGCGAGGTACCGGCGGTGCGTGCTCAGGGGCAGCTCCGCCAGCGGGTCGTCGCGCTGCTCCAGCCGGCGCGCCAGGGCCGAGCGGGCGCGCAGCCACTCCTGCAGCGGGGCGATGGCATGGAACAGCAGCGGATTGACCGCGATCGAGATGAGCGCACCGGCCAGCACCAGGCTGGCCCCTTCCGGCGGCAGCAGCCCCAGCGAGGCGCCCAGGCCCACCAGGATGAACGAGAACTCGCCGATCTGCGCCAGGCTGGCCGACACCGTGAGCGCCGTGTTCAGCGGGTAGCGGAAGGCCAGCACCAGGGCCGCCGCCGCGAGCGTCTTGCCCAGGATGATGATGGCCACCACGGCCAGCACCTGCAAGGGACGCTCCACCAGCACCCAGGGGTTGAACAGCATGCCCACGGAGACGAAGAACAGCACCGCGAACGCATCGCGCAGCGGCAGCGACTCCTGGGCGGCGCGGTGGCTGAACTCCGACTCGCGCATCACCATGCCGGCGAAGAAAGCCCCCAGCGCGAACGACACGCCGAAGAGCGCGGCGGAGCCGAAGGCGATGCCCACCGCCGCCGCCACCACGCACAGCGTGAACAGCTCGCGCGAGCCGGTGCGCGCCACCTGCCAGAGGATCCACGGGAACACCCGCCGCCCCACCACCAGCATCAGCGCGACGAAGCCGCCCACCTGCGCGATGGTCCAGCCCAGCGTCTTCCACAAATCGCCCGTGCTGCCCGCCCCGGCGGTGCCGTTCAGCCACTGCGCCAGTGGCGGCAGCAGCACCAGGACCAGCACCATGGCCAGGTCCTCCACCACCAGCCAGCCGACGGCGATGCGGCCGGTGTACGAATCCAGGATGCCCAGCGTCTCCAGCGCCCGCAAGAGCACCACGGTGCTGGCCACCGACAGGGCCAGGCCGAACACCAGCGCCCCGCCCAGGCCCCAGCCCCACCACAGCGCCAGGCCCATGCCCAGCAGCGTGGCCACCGCCATCTGCACCAGTGCCCCAGGCACGGCGATCTTGCGCACCGACAGCAGGTCGCCCAGCGAAAAATGCAGCCCCACGCCGAACATCAGCAGCATCACGCCGATCTCCGCCAACTGGCTGGCCATTTCGCCATCGGCCACGAACCCCGGGGTGAAGGGGCCGATCACCACGCCCGCGAGCAGATAGCCCACCAGGGCCGGTAGGCGGATCCGGGTCGCGATGAAGCCCAGCACGAGCGCCAGGCCCAGCGCCGCGGCGATGGTGTTGATGAGTGAGAGGCTGTGCGGCATGGGGTGATTGGGGAGCGGGCGCACCCGATGGGCGCCTGCCCTTGCGTTATACCCGCAAGCCCCCGGTTGCCGCAAAACGCCAGGGGCCAAAAAGACCGGGGAGGCCCCGGCAGGCAGGTATCATTCACGCCTCGCACGGACCCGCCTGCCATCGTCCCGATGTGCCACACGGCGTCCAGTCCATGCTGCAGGGCCTGCAGGCCCCGCGTCTTTTTCTTTTTCCGTCTGCCCGTAGCTCAACCGGATAGAGCAATTGCCTTCTAAGCAATAGGTCGGGGGTTCGAGTCCCTCCGGGCAGGCCATCCATTCCCAGTGAAAACCGCTTTCCGGCAGTAGCGGCCGGGAAGAATCAACCACCCGCTACACGCGGATCGCGCTTGCGTTGTCGCCCCCCTGGCTTCAGCCTTGGGCCTGGGTTTCGAAACGGCAACTGTCGCCGTATTGGTATTCGGATGCGGCAGAGCGGAAGGCCTGCTGGCCGTCTCCGTCGATGGCGCCATCGCCTTGTTGCCACTGGAGGCCGAAGCCGCCGAATTCCCCCATCTGGGCGGAGGGGACGCTTTCGCCGAAACGCAGCGGCGAGGGAACAGCCGGGTTGGAAAACATGGGGAAACCCTCCAAAAACAGACCCGTCGTCTGGGGCTGCCATTGGGCGCCCGCACCGCAGAGCGGTGCGTCGGAAGGCCGGGCCGGCCGGCGTAGGCGCAATCCGACACCACCCGCGCCCCGCCCCTCCTCCGCCGGCTGGCGGATCAAAGGCGGATCACGGTCCGGTGGCCGGGCGGAATGCGGCGGACGGGCTACTGCGGCGGGGCCTGCCGTGCCGGCGCATCCGGCAATGCGGCGCGGCGCGATTCCAGCCGTTCGACCAGTTGGGCGGCCAGGAACTGCAGCATCTCCACCTGCCGGGCCTCCAGCTCACGCGGCACCCGGTCGATCACGCACAGCGTTCCGAGCGCCTGCCCGGTCGAGGTGATGAGCGGCGCGCCGGCATAGAACTTGATGTTGGGCTCGCCCGTCACCAGCGGGTTGTCGGCAAAGCGTTCGTCCCGCGAGGTATCGCTCACGATCATCACGCTTTCCGGCACCTGGATCGCGTGGGCGCAGAAGGAATGCGCGCGGGGCGTCTGCCGCGCTGCCAGCCCCACCTTGGCCTTGAACCACTGCCGGTCGGCATCCACCAGCGAAACGAGCGCGATGGGCGTCTGGCACAGGCCGCCGCCAGCCGGGCGAACTCGTCGAAGGCCGCTTCTTCGTCGGTGTCCAGGATGCGCATGGATTCCAGTTCGGCCTGGCGCAGCAGTTCCGACTGCGCCGCATCCGCCGCGGCCGATGGGGGCAGTGCCGCGCGCACCTTGCGGCGGCGCGGCCGCGCGGCGTCCGCGCCACGGTGGATGCTGTCGTGCAGCACCTGCGCCAGTTCGTCCAGCGAATAGGGCTTGGGCAGCAGCGTGAAGCCGTGGTCGGGGCTTTGCGCCAGCACGTAGCTGTAGCCGCTGGACAGCACGATGGGGAGGGCCGCGCCGTAGCGCTGGCGGATCTCGCGGCCCAGTTCGATGCCGCTCATGCCGGTCATGACCACGTCGGAGAACACCGCCACGAAGCGGCCCGGGCCGGCCTTCAAGGCCTCCAGCGCCTTCTCGCCGCTGGCCGTGACCACGGTGGTGTAGCCCAGTTCGTGCAGGGTCTGCTCGACGGATGCCGAGACTTCCGCGTTGTCCTCCACCACCAGCACGCAGCCACCGTAGCCCAGGGCCAGCCGGTCGTCGCCTTCGGCGGCCTGCGCGTCGTAACCGGGGCGCGCGGCGCGCGGCAGGTACAGGGTGAAACGGCTGCCCTCACCCAGCGTGCTTTCCACACGGATGTCGCCGCCGGACTGCTTGGCGAAGCCGAACACCTGCGACAGGCCCAGCCCCGTGCCGTGGCCCACGCCCTTGGTGGTGAAAAAGGGCTCGAAGATCTGCGTCAGGTGCTCCGGCGCGATGCCCGTGCCGCTGTCGATGATGGACACGGCCACGAATTTGCCCGGCACCGCGGGCTGCGACTGCAGCGCGGGAATCTCGGACACGGCCCGCACCTCGATGGTGAGCTTGCCGCTGCCCTGCATGGCGTCGCGGGCATTGACGGCCAGGTTCACCAGGGCGGTGTCGAACTGGCTCGGGTCGGCATGCACGAAGCAGGCCGTCTCCGCCAAGTTCAGCTCGATCTCGATGCGCGCGCCCGCCAGGCTGGCGATCATGTCGCTGACCGCCCGGGTGTTGTGCCCGGCATCGAACACCGTGGGCTGCAGGGCCTGGCGCCGCGCGAAGGCCAGCAGCTGGCCCGTGAGCTTGGTCGCCCGCGTCACCGCGTTGGAGATGGACTCCATGAAACGGTGGCGCCGCTCGTCGGTGAGCTGCACGCGCCGCAGCAGGTCGATCGACGTGCGGATGACCGCCAGCACGTTGTTGAAATCGTGCGCGACCCCGCCGGTGAGCTGGCCGATGGCTTCGAGCTTTTGCGACTGGCGCAGCGCCTCTTCGGCCGTGCGCTCGCGCGTCACGTCGCGCGCCACCGCATGGACCAGGCCCTCCTCGGGCACGGCGGTCCAGCTCAGCAGGCGGTAGCTGCCGTCTTCCTTGCGCCAGCGGTTCTCGAACACCAGCGTGGGCGCGCCGGCCTCCAGCCTGGCCAGTTCGGCGGCCATGCCCTCGGCATCTTCGGGGTGGATGAATTCGGCCACGGCATGGCCGGCCATCTGGGGCTTTTCCCATCCCAGGAGGCGCGTGGCGGCGGGATTGACGGCGGCGATCACGCCCTGGAAGTCGCACACCAGCATGAGTTCGCGCGAGAGCGCCCACAAGCGGTTGCGGTCGCGCACGCTTTCGGCCTGCACCAGCTTTTGCTCGTGGATGTCGGTGCTGGTGCCGATCCACCGGCTGATGGCCCCGCCCCCCGTTTGCAGGGGCAGCGCCCGCACCAAGTGCCAGCGCATCTCGCCGTCCGCGCGGCGGATGCGGAACTCGGTTTCATACTGCTCGCCGGAGGCGACGCTCGCCTGCCACAGCTGGGACACCGCCGGCAGGTCTTCGGGGTGCACGAGGCTCTTCCATCCGTCGCCATCCAGCGTGCCCGGTTCGGCCTGGCTGTATTCATACACCCGGTCGTTGAACCAGTCCAGCTGGCCATCGCTCCGGGCGGTCCACACGTGGCTGGGGAGTGACTGGGCGAAGGTGCGGAACTCCGCCGCGCTGTCGGCCACCGCCTGCAGCGCCGCCTTGCGGTCGGTGATGTCCTGCACCACACCGACCATGCGAACGATCGCACCGTCCGGGCTGCGCACGAATTCGGCCTTGCGGGCGATCCAGCGCAGGGCGCCATCGGTGGCGCGGCGGATGCGGTACTCCACATCCAGCGGGGCCGATTCGGCGTTGCGGGTTTCGCGGGCGGAGCGCACCTCGGCGTCCTCGGGAATCACCAGCGCCTCCAGCGCCTTGGCGGGGATGGTCTCGGCCTCGGGCACGCCGAAGATGCGATAGAACTCGCGCGTGCCGTACAGCAGGTCGGTGGCCAGTTCGAGGGAGAACGTGCCCACGCCGCCCGCCTTCTGCGCGCGGTGCAGGCGTTCTTCGGACTGGCGCAGCGCCTCGGCCGCGCGATGCTGCTCGGTGCGGTCGCGCAGCACCTTCACGAAGCCTATCGGCGTGCCGTCACCATCGCGGATCGGCGTCATCTCGCCGTTGGCCCAGAAGCGCTCGCCGGATTTGCGCACGTGCCAGCGCTCGTCGGTGCCCACGCCCCGCGTGAGCGCGGCCTGCATTTCCATCTCCATGCGGTGCGCGGCGCGGTCCTCGGGGGTGAAGATCCGGGCGGCGTCGTGGCCCAGCATTTCTGATTCCGTCCAGCCGAGCACGCGGCGGGCCCCTTCGTTCCACCGCGTGACCTGGCCCTGCAGGTCGAAAGCGATGATGGCGTAGTCGATGGCGCTGTCCAGGATCTGGCGGTTGCGGATGTCGGTATCCGGCAAAGGTGCCGATGGCGCGGCGGCCTCGCTCCACTGCGCGATCGCGGCCTGCACGGACTGCGGCCAGTGCACGGCGGGCCCCAGGGGGGTCAGGGACCAATCGAACTCGGAGATCGCTCGCGCGTCGGGGCGGCTACCCGGGGAATCGGCAGAGCCGGCGGCCGCTGGGCCGGGGACGGTGTGCATTGAGAAAAAACCTTTGAATCGCTCGCTCGTTGGGTGTCGATGTGCAGTCGGGCCCGGCCGTTGCCGGCGGTCTCGCAGCGCTGCGCAGCTTGTCATCATGCCTTTTTTCCAAAAGGCCCGGCGACCCGCCGGGCCGCCGGGCCGGGGCTCAGCCTGGCCCGCCGAACCGCTCGCGGTAGGCCTGCGGGGTGATCCCCAGGCGGCGCAGAAACAGCCGGCGCAGCGGCTCGTCCGACCGGAAACCCACCCGCGCCGCCACGGTTTTGAGCGGCAGGCCGTTCTCTTCCTCCAGCAGCCGGCGGGCGCCTTCCAGCCGGGCGGTCTCGATGAAGTCCGAGGGGCTTTGCCCGCATTCCTGCAGGAACACCCGGCGGAAGTTGCGCTCGCTCATGGCCGCCCGCGAAGCGAGCTGCTGCAGCGGCAGGGACTCGGCCAGGTGCGACAGCACCCACGCCTGCACCTCGCGGATGCCCGGGTGGCGCGTGCCCTGGCTGGCCAGGTGCATGCTGAACTGCGATTGCCCGCCGGGGCGCTTCAAGTACATCACCAGGTCGCGCGCCACCTCCAGCGCCAGGGTGCGGCCGAAGTCCTCCTCCACCAGGGCCAGCGCCAGGTCGATGCCGGCGGTGACCCCGGCCGAGGTCCACAGGTTGCCGCTGCGCACGTAGATCGCGTCGGCATCCACGCGCACGGCGGGGAAACGGCGCTGCAGCAGATCGGCCACGCTCCAGTGCGTGGCCGCCTGCGCGCCGTCCAGCAGGCCGGCTGCCCCCAGGAAGAAGCTGCCCGAGCACAGCGCCACCATGTGCCGCAGCCGCGGCGCCGTGGCCGCCCGCCCAGGCCACCACGCCGGGGG
>NZ_BAAJYS010000160.1:0-8528 GCF_057543315.1 Acidovorax sp. KPB24-07 | reverse complement strand
GGGCGCGCAGTCGATGCGCGTGGCCAACAACGGCTACTGATCGGCGGGGCCTGCGCAGGCCCCTTGCCTCATCACTGTCCCACGGGCGGCCTTGGCCGCCCGTTGCCATTGGGGCGGCGGTTCCGGCGCCGCTGGCCACCGTGGTGGTATCTTGTGTTTTGTGCCTCCAGTGCAATCAGTACTAGGGCATTGTGCTATTAATTTAATAGCAATTGAGGGGTGGCTTTGTCCACGGGCCGGCGCTGCGTGAGGCCGGTGCCTCGCGGGTAGGGCCGGCCTCTGCCATCCCGGGCCCGCCCGCGCCCGGCGCGTCACTTCATTTCTCGACGAACGCGCGTTCGATCACGAAGTCGCCGGGCTTCGTGGTGTTGCCTTCCTCGAAGTCGCGGTGCTCCAGGATGGCCTTGAGCGATGCCAGCATCTCGGGGCTGCCGCACAGCATGACGCGGTCCACCAGCGGGTCCAGCGGGGGCACGCCCAGGTCGGTGAAGAGCTTGCCGCTTTCGATCAGGTCGTTGATGCGGCCCTGGTTGCGGAACGGCTCGCGGGTCACCGTGGGGTAGTACTTGAGCTGCTTGGACACCGTCTCGCCCAGGAACTCGTGCTGCGGCAGCGTTTCGGTGATGAAGTCGTGGTAGGCCAGCTCCTTGACCTGGCGCACGCCGTGCACCAGCACCACTTCCTCGAACTTCTCATAGGTGTCGGGGTCGCGGATCACCGACAGGAAGGGCGCGAGGCCCGTGCCCGTGGAGATCAAATACAGGCGCTTGGCGGGCAGCAGATAGTCGATGAGCAGCGTGCCCGTGGGCTTTCTGCCCACCACGATGGAGTCGCCCACCTGGATGTTCTGCAGGCGCGAGGTCAGCGGGCCGTCCGGCACCTTGATCGACAGGAACTCCAGGTGCTCTTCGTAGTTGGCGCTGGCGATGCTGTAGGCCCGCAGCAGCGGCTTGTCGTTCACCTTGAGGCCGATCATGGTGAAGTGGCCGTTGGAGAACCGCAGCGCCGGGTCGCGCGTGGTGGTGAAGGAAAACAGGCGGTCGGTCCAGTGGTGGACGGAAAGGACTCGTTCTTCGTTGAATGCGCTCATGGAAATGGTGCAGATTGGGTGTGAGACGAAAGAAGCCTTCAGGGGCAGGGCCGGTGGCGGATGGGCGCATTGCGCGACCTGGGCTGCCCCCTGCCATGCGGGCAAACCCGCACATTGTCGGGCAAACCGGCCCCGCGGCCTTATGGCATCTGCGCATGTGCTTATGCCAGCCGGGCCCGGTGGGGGGCGGCGGGCGCCGGGACGCTCCCGCGATCGGTGGTGCCGGGCGCTTCAGGCGCCGTCGGCCGGGTCCACCGCGTAGCCGCGCAAGAACACGTCGATGGCCCGGCCGATGGCCTGGCGCATCTTCACCTTGGACAGGTTGTCCTCCAGGCCGAAGAGGCGCGGCGTGGCCGTCTCCGACTCCATCAGGGCCATGAAGTGGCGCGCCGCGGTCAGGGGGTCGGCCTGCCGCAGCAGGCCTTTGCGCATCTGGGCTTCCAGGAACGAACCCAGGGCCTGAATGCCCTTGTGGGGGCCCAGTTCGAAGAAACGCTTGCCAATGTCGCTGCGGCCCGATTCGGCGACGAAGGCGCGCTTGGCCTGGATGGCCGGCTCGCTGCAGATCACGGCCAGCATCTTCTCGGCGAAGGTCTTCAGCGCGGTTTCCAGCTCGCTCTCGTCCTGCTCGAGCGCGAGAAAGAACAATTCGATGTGCTGCTTGGCCGCGCCGATGGCGACCTCCAGGAACAGCTCTTCCTTGGAGCTGAAATACCCGTACAGCGTGGATTTGGAGCCCCCGACCCGGGCGGCGATCTCCGCCATCGACGCCCCCTCGAACCCCGATTCCGAAAAAACCTGGGAGGCAATTTCCACGATCGCGTCCCGCTTGGCTTCCGTCTTGACGCGCATCTACCGACTTCCGTTTTCTGTATTCATGCGTCCGAGTATTGATGGGCGAAGAATCGAAGTCAAATTTACTTTACCGTACAGTACGGTTTGTATATCATCGGCGCATTGTTCTTTGGAGATTGCCCATGCGACCCGTTCATCGCCCCTTGCTCACGCTGTCGGCCGCAGCTGCCATGGCCTGTCTGCTCGCCGCCTGCGGCAAGCCCCCGGGCGGCCCGCCGGCACCGCAGGACACGCCCATCGTCGGTGTGATGACCGTGCAGCCGCAGCCTGTGGCGCTGAGCACCGAACTGCCCGGCCGCACCGTGCCCTACCTGGTCGCCGACGTGCGGCCCCAGGTGGGCGGCATCGTGAAGGCGCGCAAGTTCCGCGAGGGCAGCGATGTGAAGGCCGGCGAGGCGCTCTACCAGATCGACCCTGCCACCTACCAGGCCACCTACGACAGCAACGTGGCCGCCCTGGCCAAGGCCCAGGCCAGCCTCAAGACCACCCGGCTCAAGGCCGACCGCTACAAGGAGCTGGTGGCCATCCAGGCCGTGAGCCAGCAGGATTACGACGACGCGGCCGCATCGCTGGGCCAGGGCGAGGCCGACGTGGCATCGGCCCGGGCGAACGTGGAAACGAGCCGCATCAACCTGGCCTATGCGCGGGTCGATGCGCCCATCTCGGGCCGCATCGGCAAGTCCAGCGTCACGCCGGGCGCGCTGGTCACCGCCAGCCAGGCCACGGCGCTGGCGACCATCCAGCAACTGGACCCGATCTACGTGGACGTGACGCAGCCCAGCGCCGCGCTGCTGCGCCTCAAGCAGGCCCTGGCCCGCGGCGATCTGCAAAAGGCGGGTGCCAATGCCGCCAAGGTGCGGCTGATGCTGGAAGACGGCAGCGCCTACCCGCTGGAAGGCAAGCTGGAGTTCTCGGACGTCACCGTGGACCAGAGCACCGGCGCGATCACGCTGCGCGCCGTGTTCCCCAACCCGCGGGCCGATCTGCTGCCCGGCATGTACGTGCGCGCCGTGCTGCAGGAAGGCGTGAAGGAGCAGGGCCTGCTCGTGCCGCAGCAGGCCGTCACGCGCGACAGCACCGGCAAGCCCATGGCCTACGTGGTCGGCGCGGACAGCAAGCTGCAGCGGCGGGCCCTGGAGACCGAGCGCACGGTGGGCGACCAGTGGCTGGTGCGCACCGGGCTGCAGGCCGGAGACCGGCTCGTGGTGGACGGACAGCAGCGGGCCGCGCCCGGTGCCCTGGTGAAGGCGATGCCCTGGACACCCAAGGCCGCGGCCGCGCCCGTGGCACAGGCCACCGGCCCCGAGGGTGCCGCCAACTCCGCGAACTGACGCGCGCGAAAGAACCCCATGGCACGCTTTTTCATCGACCGCCCCATCTTCGCATGGGTCCTGGCCATCATCGTGATGCTGGCCGGCGCCCTCTCTATCTTCACCCTGCCGATCGCGCAGTACCCCAGCATCGCGCCGCCCGCCGTGGCGATCACGGCCAACTACCCCGGCGCCTCCGCCAAGACGCTGGAGGACACCGTCACCCAGGTCATCGAGCAGAAGATGAAGGGACTGGACCGGCTCAGCTACATGGCCTCGACCAGCGAGTCGTCCGGCCAGGTCACGATCACACTCACGTTCGACAACGGCACCGACCCCGATACCGCCCAGGTGCAGGTGCAGAACAAGCTGTCGCTGGCCACGCCGCTGCTGCCGCAAGAGGTGCAGCAGCAGGGCGTCACGGTCACCAAGTCGGCCACCAACTTTCTGAACGTGCTGGCCTTCACCTCCGAAGACGGCAGCATGAACGGCTCCGACCTGTCGGACTACGTGGCCGCCAACGTGCAGGACGCGATCAGCCGCGTGGAAGGCGTGGGCGACACGACCCTGTTCGGTTCGCAGTACGCCATGCGGGTCTGGCTTGATCCGGACAAGCTGGCCAACTTCGGCCTCACGCCGCTCGATGTGAAGACGGCCATCCAGGCGCAGAACGCGCAGGTCTCGGCCGGCCAGCTGGGTGCGCTGCCAGCGGCTGGCAACCAGCAGATCAACGCCACCATCACCGCGCAGACGCGCATGAAGACGGCGCCGGAGTTCGAGGAGATCCTGCTGCGCACCCTGACCAACGGCTCGCAGGTGCGGCTGCGCGATGTGGCCCGCATCGAACTGGGCAGCGAAAACTACAGCACCGTCGGCCGCTACAACGGCAAGCCGGCCGCCGGCCTGGCGATCAAGCTGGCCACCGGCGCCAATGCCCTCGACACGGTCCGCGCGATTGACGCGCGGGTGGACGAACTGCAGAAGTTCTTCCCTCCGGGCATGAAGGTGCAAAAGCCCTACGACACCACGCCGTTCGTGCGCATCTCCATTGAGGAGGTGGTGCGGACCCTGGTCGAGGCCGTGGTGCTGGTGTTCCTGGTGATGTACCTGTTCCTGCAGAACTTCCGCGCCACGCTGATCCCCACCATTGCGGTGCCCGTGGTGCTGCTGGGCACCTTCGGCGTGCTCGCGGCGTTCGGCTTCACGATCAACACGCTGACCATGTTCGCGATGGTGCTGGCCATCGGGCTGCTGGTGGACGATGCCATCGTGGTCGTGGAGAACGTGGAGCGGGTGATGACCGAGGAGGGACTGTCGCCCAAAGAGGCCACGCGCAAGTCGATGGGCCAGATCACCGGAGCGCTCGTCGGCGTGGCCCTGGTGCTGGCCGCGGTGTTCGTGCCCATGGCGTTCTTCAGCGGCTCGACCGGGGTGATCTACCGCCAGTTCTCCATCACCATCGTCTCGGCGATGACGCTCTCGGTGCTGGTGGCGATGGTGCTGACGCCCGCCCTGTGCGCCACGCTCCTCAAGCCGGTGCCCAAGGGCCACGCCATGGCGACGACCGGCTTCTTCGGCGCGTTCAACCGCGCCTTCGATCGCGGCAACCGCGGCTACCAGGGCATCGTGCGGCACATGCTGGGCAAGGGCTGGCGCTACATGGCGCTGTATGCGGTGCTGCTGGCGGCGGTGGTGTTCGGCTTCATGAAGCTGCCCGTGGGATTTCTGCCCGACGAGGACCAGGGCACGATGTTCGTGCTGGTGCAACTGCCACCCGGTGCCGCCAACGCGCGCACCGAAGAGGTCATCCACCAGGTGGAGAAGCACTTCCTGGAGGACCAGAAGGATGCGGTGGCGGGCGTGTTCTCGGTGTCCGGCTTCAGCTTCGCCGGCAGCGGCCAGAACACGGGGTTCGCCTTCGTCAAGCTCAAGCCCTGGGACGAGCGCAAGGGCGAGGCGCTGAGCGTGTCGGGCGTTTCGCAAAAGGCCGGCGCGTTCTTCGCGACGATCCGCGATGCGCAGGTGTTCGCCTTCGCGCCGCCTGCCGTGTCCGAACTGGGCAACGCCACCGGGTTCGATCTGATGCTGCAGGACCGCGCCAACCTGGGCCCTGCCGCGCTGATGCAGGCGCGCAACCAGCTGCTGGGCGAGCTGTCCAGGGACCCACGCCTGGTGGCGGTGCGCCCCAACGGACTGGAGGACACGCCGGAGTTCCGCCTGGAGATCGATCCGCACAAGGCGGGGGCGCTGGGGCTGTCGATGGCCGACATCAACAACACTTTCTCGGCCGCCTGGGGCAGCAGCTATGTCAACGATTTCATCGACAAGGGGCGCGTGAAGAAGGTGATGCTGCAGGCCGACGCACCGTTTCGCATGCTGCCCGAGGACATCGACCGCTGGTACGTGCGCAACAGCGCCGGCACGATGGTGCCCTTCACCTCGTTCGCCAAGGCCAGCTGGACATCGGGTTCGCCGCGGCTGGAGCGCTACAACGGCGTGCCCTCCATGGAAATCCTGGGCATGGCGATGCCGGGCGCGGCATCAAGCGGCGAGGCGTTGGCGATCGTCGAGGCGGCGGTGGCCAAGCTTCCGCCCGGCATCGGCTTCGAGTGGACCGGGCTATCGCGCCAGGAGAAGGCCTCGACCGGCCAGACCGGCCTGCTCTATGCGCTGTCGATCCTGATCGTGTTCCTGTGCCTGGCGGCGCTCTATGAAAGCTGGGCGATCCCGTTCTCGGTGATCCTCGTGGTGCCGCTGGGCGTGTTCGGCGCGCTGCTCGGGGCCATGCTGACCTGGAAGATGAACGACGTGTACTTCCAGGTGGGCCTGCTCACCACCATCGGGCTGGCGTCCAAGAACGCCATCCTGATCGTGGAGTTCGCCAAGGAGCTGTACGAGGGCGGCAAAGGCCTGGTCGAGTCGGCCATGGAGGCGGTGCGCATGCGCCTTCGCCCCATCCTGATGACATCGCTGGCGTTCATCCTGGGGGTGCTGCCGCTGGTGCTGGGCAGTGGCGCCGGGGCGGGCGCGCAGCATGCGCTGGGCACGGCCGTGATCGGCGGCATGCTGTCCGGAACCGTCCTCGCGATCTTCTTCGTGCCGCTGTTCTTCGTGTTGATCGTGGGCCTGTTCCGGCGCAAGCCGGCCGCCCCGAACGCCCAGGCCGCGCACGGCGCGCTGCCACACCCTGCTTCGGAAGGTGCCTGACATGTCCCGCTTCCTCCTCGCTCCCCTGGCCCTGGCCGCGGCATCCCTGGCTGGCTGCAGCCTGATGCCGGCCTACGTGCAGCCCGCCGCGCCCGTGGCCGCCACCTTCGCCGGCGATGCCGGCACGCCCGCCGCGGTGCCGGTGGCCGACATCGGCTGGCGCGACGTGTTCACCGACCCCTCGCTGCAGCGGGTGATCGAGATGGCCATCGCCAACAACCGCGACCTGCGCGTGGCGGCGCTCAACATCGAGCGGGCGCGTGCGCAGTACCGCGTGCAGGACGCGGCGCTGTTCCCGACCGTCAACGCCAGCGGCGGCGGCAGCGGCAGCCGCACGCCGGCAGACCTGTCCGGCGCGGGCCGGCCCGTGGTGGCCCACAGCTACAGCGCCACCGTGGGCTTCAGCGCCTACGAGCTGGACCTGTTCGGTCGCGTGCGCAGCCTGAATGCGCAGGCGCTGGAGCAGTTCTTCGCCACGGCGGAAGCCCGCCGCAGCACGCACATCAGCCTGGTGTCCGAAGTGGCGTCGGCCTATCTCACGCTGGCGGCCGACCAGGACCGGCTGCGCCTGGCGCAGGACACGCTCGCCAACCAGAGCAATGCCTTCGCCCTCAACCAGCGCAGCTTCGACTTGGGCGTGGCCTCGGCCCTCACGCTGCGGCAGGCGCAGACCAGCGTGGATTCGGCCCGGGTGGATGTGGAGCGCTACACCGCCCAGGTGGCCCAGGACCGCAATGCCCTGGTGCTGCTGGTGGGCGCCGAGGTGCCGCCCGAGTGGCTGCCGCAGGCCCTGCCCAGCGATGCCAGCGCGGCGTCGAACCCGCTGGCCCAGGTTCCGCCGGGGCTGCCGTCGGACCTGCTGCAGCGCCGCCCGGACATCCTGCAGGCCGAGCGCACCTTGCGGGCCGCCAACGCCAGCATCGGTGCGGCCCGCGCCGCCTTCTACCCGCGCATCAGCCTGACGGCGTCGGCCGGTACCTCCAGCGCGGACCTGTCGGGCTTGTTCAAGGGCGGCTCGGGCAGCTGGACCTTCGCGCCGCAGGTCTCGCTGCCGATCTTCGACGGCGGCGCCAACCAGGCCAATCTGGACATCGCCCGGACCGACCGCGACATCGACGTGGCCCTGTACGAGAAGGCGATCCAGACCGCGTTCCGAGAGGTGTCCGATGCGCTGGCCCAGCGCAGCACGCTGGGCCGCCAGCTGGAGGCACAGCAGTCGCTGGTGGACGCCACGGCCGACAGCTACCGCCTGTCGGATGCGCGTTTCAAGCGCGGGGTGGACAGCTACCTGACCGTGCTGGACTCGCAGCGCTCGCTCTACACCGCGCAGCAGAACCTGATCGGCACGCGGCTGTCGCGCTACACCAACCTCGTCACGCTCTACAAGACGCTCGGCGGCGGGTGGGTGGAATCGACCGGAACACCGGTGGCCGCCGTCGGCACCGCGAAACCCTGATGCCCGCCGGGCACCTGACGGGGCCTGAGCGCCTGCCACCGTGGCCAAGCACACCAAGACCGAAGCGGAGCTGACGCGGGCGCGCATCGTCAGCGCGGCGTTGCAGGCCTTCGCCCGGCATGGGGTGCAAGGCGCCGGGCTGGGCGAGGTGGCGCGGCAGGCGGGGGTGTCCCGCGGCGCGATCTACTGGCACTTCGCGGACAAGACCGCGCTGCTGCAGGAGCTGCTCGGCCGCCTTCGGTGGCCGCTGGACATCGGTGCCCGCCTCGATGCCTACCAGAGCGCGGCGCAGCCCCTGTCGCTCCTGCACCGCTGCCTCGCCCACCAGATCAGCGAGTGCCGTGAAGACCCGGTGCAATGGCCGCTGGTGCAATGGGTGCTGCGCGAAGCCGGTGAGGCAGAGGGGTGGGAGGGCCTGCGACCGCGCGCGGCGGTGGCCCAGGCGGCGGCCGTTCGCCACCTGGAGTCCGCGCTGGCCGTGGCGGCGCGCCGGGGCCACTTGCGCGAGGGCCTGGAGCCGGCCCTGGCGGCGCGCTGCCTGCATGCGGTCGGGCGCAGCGTGCTGGCCGAGCCGGTGGAGGAGACCGATCCGGCCGGGTACCGGCGCATG
>NZ_BAAJYS010000159.1:0-8553 GCF_057543315.1 Acidovorax sp. KPB24-07 | reverse complement strand
GGGCGCCTGTCCATTCCCATGCCCACGGGCCGTAACGCGGGACAGGCCGATCTGCTGGCCGTGAACAGCAGTTGCGCCGCCGCGCTGCAGCTGCTGACCGCGTTCTATGCCGACCCCTCCGCTGCAAACCCCGCTGCCACCCTGGAAGCGCTTCGCACGCACCTGGAGCAAGTGGCTTTCCATCACCACAACGTGGCGCGCTACGCCGCGCCGGAACTGGAGCTTTGATCATGACCATCGATTCCAACTGGGCCAGCGTGATGACGCCCGACTACGTGTATGTCGGCATCGTCAAGCGCGACGAGTTCGACCGCATTGCCCTGCCGGCGACGGACCACGGCGCGGCCAATCCCGACCGCCCGCTGCTGACGAAGACGGCGCGCGACCCGAGCGGCTGCACCGTGGTGTTTCAGCACTGGTACGGGCCGCCCCCTGCGGAACGCGCCGCCGCCGAGGCAGCAGCCCAGGCCGTGGAACAGCTGCGGGCTGGTCGCAAGGTGCTCGCATGAGCAACCCGCAGCACCACCAACCCGTGCGCCGCGCGCTTCGCCTGCTCTGGCTGCTGCAGGGCCATGCGTTCGACGGCCTGCGCCTGAAACAGGTGGCGGAGGCGCTAAAGGTCTCGCCGCCCATGGCGCTGCGCGACCTTGAACTGCTGGCAGACGAAGGCGTGGCGGAGCGAATTCCCGGCAACGAAGAGTGCTGGCGCCTGACGCCGAAGCTGATCCAGCTCGCCCGCGCCCATGACGACGAAATGCGCCGTGTGCGTCAGCGCATCGACGACATCGACCAGCGCTACACGCGCGCCATCTGAATCACCCCATCAAGAGAGGAAAAAGCCCAATGGCACGACCCCAACTGTCCGACGCTCAGATCGAAGAGCGCTTTCTCAAGAAAGGCCGCAAGGCCTTGCCCCCAGCCGAGCAGATTGGCCCCGATTTCGTGGGCGCAACTCCCGCCGACATGGCTATCCAGGAAGCCGCGGCGCGGGGTGCGCTGGAGGTGGTGGAGGCCAAGGCCACGGCCATGGCGCAGGAACTGGGCTACGAGGGTGCGCTGACGGTGGGCACTCTGGAAGACGAGATTCGTTTCTACCAGCGGCGCACAGTCGAAGCCATTCTGGAAACGGGCAAGCGACTGCTGCTTCTGCGAGAAATGCTTCCCCCAGGCAATTCCCAAATTGGGAAAAACACTGAGTTCGAGGCCCGGCTTGAACTGCTCGGTTTCTCCAAGTCCACGGCTTACCGCTTCATGCAAGCGGCTGCAAAGACCGTCAAAAGTTCCAAATTGGAACTTTTGAGTTCCCAGGTCAAAAACGCCAGCGCCTTCCTGGAACTCGTCACCCACGACGACGACGTGCTGGAAAACCTCTCAGAGATGGACGACATCGACCGTCTGAGCGCGAGCCAGTTGCGCGAGCGGCTGCGCCAGTCCGAGCAGGATGTGAAGTTCGCCAACGAGAAGCGCGCCAAGGCCGACGAGCGCGCCGACAAAGCCGAGAAGAAGCTCGCCGGCAAGCGCCCGGTGGTCGTTCCCCTGGACGAGCGCATCCTGCCCTTCAAAGAGGAGATCGCGGATCGCCAGTCGCTGATCGAGAACGGCATCGAAGCCCACCACCAGGCCACGCTGGCGCTGGAGCAATGGTGGACGGATGAGGTGACCCAGGCAGAGAACTACGACCCCACGGAGCCGGTGCCGCTGCCGCGCAGCGTGGCGCTGGTGGCACTGAGCCTGCAGGACAGCCTGAACCGCCTCGCGGAACTGGTGGGCGCCGCGCAGCATGCCTTTGCCGAGCGCTTCGGCGATGACCTGGCCGAAGCTCGTCAGTACCTGATGCAAGTGCCTGAGGCTGCGGATGCAGCGGCTTGAGGTGTTGGACGACATGGCTGCACTCTCCCCCGAAGCCTGCGACTACCTGCGCCAGACGGCCCGGCGCCTGGACGCTGCCGAGCATGGGGGCGCCACCCCCATCGTGCAGGAAGCGGCGCAGTTCCTAGGCCTGTCGGTGCAGACGATGTACCGGCACCTAAAGAGCGTGGCCGGCTGGTCGTCGGGCCGCAAGGCGCGATGCGACAAGGGCTCTACCAGCGTTTCCAGCGAGGCCCTGGTGACGCTGGGGTCTGCCCAGCGCGAGGCCATCCGCGCTAATGGCAAGCAGACGCTTTTCACGACCACGGCGCGCGGCATCCTGGAACAGAACGGGCATGCGTTCGGCGTGAGCAACGGGCAGTTGAACCGGCTCATGCGCGACCGCAAGCTCAACGTGGCCTCCCAGCGGGTGGCGGCGCCCGTGCAGGCGCTGCGCGCTCCCTACCCGAACCACACGCACCAGATCGACCCCTCGCTGTGCCTTGTGTACTACCTCAAGGGGCGCCAGTACATCATGCGCGACGACGAGTTCTACAAGAACAAGCTGGACAAGATCGCCAAGCTCAAGTTCAAGTGCTATCGGTACGTGTGCTACGACAAAGCCAGCGCCACCGTGATCCCCTGGTACACGGAAGCAGCGGGCGAAGACCAGTACAACCTGTTCCGCTTTCTGATGTTCGCGTGGGGACTGCAGGCAGGCCGGCCGTTCCAGGGCGTGCCGCGCCACCTGCTGTGGGACAAGGGCAGTGCCAACACGTCGGCGGCGGTGCGCTCGCTGCTGGACGCGCTGGGCGTGAACCACGTCACCCACGAGGCCGGAAACAGCCGCGCCAAGGGTGGCGCGGAGAACGGCAACAACATCGTGGAGACGCAGTTCGAGAGCCGGCTGCGGTTCGAGCCCGTGGAAGACGTGGACCAGCTCAACGCTGCCGCGTTCGCTTGGACCAATGCCTACTGCGCCAACCTGATTCCGGGCCAGGACACGCGGCTGCGCCGGCCGGGCCTGCAGCAGCCGGTGGCCCGCTACGACCTTTGGCAGCTCATCACCCCCGAGCAGTTGCGCGTGCTGCCTCCGGTGGAGGTGTGCCAGGCGTTCATGCGCTCCAAGGAGGAAGAGCGCCAGGTGAAGCCCAACCTGTCCATCACGTTCCGTCATCCGTCTGCCGGTCGCACGCTGGCTTACAGCCTGCGCGGCTTCGATGGCATCAATGTGGGCGACCTGGTGAAGGTGCGCGGGCTGGTGTTCGGCGAGTGCGCCGTCCAGGTGCAGGTGGAGCGCTACGACGGCGAGCCGCTGATTTACCGCTGCGAGCCTGAGCGCGACTTCGACGAGTTCGGCCAGCAGGCCGATGCCGCCGAGATCGGCGCCGAGTACAAGCGCGCGGCGAAGACGGGCGCCGAGCATGCGGCCACGTCGATGGACGAGGCTGCATATCCGGGCCTCTCTGCGGATGAAGTCAAAGCAGCCCGCGCCAAGCGCGCCACGCCTTTCGGCGGTCAGCTCAGCGCCCACGGCTACCTCAAGGACGTGGCACTGCCGGCCTACCTGCCACGGCAGGGCGCCGAGATCGCCACGCCGGTACACGCCGCCCCGGCCGGGCCCGAACTGCTCGACCCGGTGACCGCGATGCTGCGCATCGTCAAGGCCATCGGCCGCCATCTGGCGCCCGAAGAAAACGCCTTCCTCATGAAGCGCTACGAGGCCGGCGTGCCGGAAGACCAGGTGGATGCGCTGATCGCGCAGTACGCGGACCAAGCCGAAGCACCGCAGCCCATGCGCGCCGCTGGCGGGCTGAGGGCGGTGTGATGGTCGCTTCGATGTTGAACCTTCGCGCCGACCTGGCAGCGGTAAGCCGGTCCGCTGCCGACTGCGCCCGCCACACCGGCGTCAGCACCGCCACGATTTCACTGGCCATCAACTACGACCGCTGGCCCAAGGCCTGCGGGGGCGAAGCCGCGCTCAAGGAGCGCATTCGCAAATACCTCACGGCGTGCGGCGCCTCCCCGGAAACGGTGGCGGCGACGTTCGACGAAGCACCTACAGCCCCGCGCGCCAACGCGGAGCTGCAGGCGATGGCGCAAGCCACTCACTCCGGCCCCCAGCCAGGCAAGACCCAAGGAGAGGACCCCTTCATGCTACTACGGCACTACAAACTGACCCCGGACGCGCGGCGCCACTTCAAGATTCCGCGCGACCCCTTCGTCGATGAAATGCGCGACGAGGGCGATGTGTTCGTGACGGACGAAATCCGCTACGTGCGCAGCGCCATGCGCCAAACCGCCAAGTACGGCGGCATGCTGGCCGTGGTGGCCGAGTCGGGCGGCGGCAAGAGCATCTTGCGCAAAGACCTGAACCAGTGGATCGCCGACACGGGCGAGCCGATCACGGTGATCGAGCCCTTTGTGCTGGGCATGGCCGCCAACGAGCGCGACGGCACGCCGCTGAAGGCTGCTGACATCGTGGCGTCGGTGATCCGCAACGTGGCACCCGGCACGGCGCTGCGCCAGCGCCTGGACGACCGCAGCGACCAGATGAAGCGCGTCCTGCAGGGCGCGGCTCAGGTGGGCCGCAAGCACGTCGTCATCATCGAAGAGGCCCATGCCCTGGCCAAGCCCACGATCAAGTGCCTGAAGCGCTTCTACGAGCTGGAGGACGGCTTCAAGAAGCTGCTCGCGATCATGCTGATCGGCCAGACGGAGCTGGAAGAAAAGCTCAGCGAGAACGACCCCGAGGTGCGCGAAGTGGTGCAGCGTTGCGAACTGATCCACTTGCCGGCCCTGGACAACCATGTGCAGGCCTACCTGCAGCACAAGTTCGCGCGGGCCGATGTGGACATGGCCTCGGTGCTGGAGCCGAGCGCGATCGATGCCATCCGCGATGCGCTGCGCATCTCCGAGACGCGCACCCATCGCGGCCAGCGCGAGGTGCGGGAGAAGTCGCTGTGCCATCCGCTGGCCGTGAACAACCTCGTCACGCTGGCGATGAACGAAGCCGTGAAGATCGGCGCCCCCAAGGTCTCGGCGCCGCTGATTCTGGCGGCAGCGAGGGGGAAATGATGAAGTCCTACCTTGTATTCATCACGATGGACGATGGAAGCCGCGGCCGGATGCGGGGCACCTTCGGCAGCGACTGGGAGGCCATCACTGCAGCGCTCCACCTGGAAGGCGTGAGGTCCGTTGTACCGCGCAGGGAGGCAGCATGAATACGCGCCGCTATCCCCGCGTTCCCCTGGTCGTTCTGCTGAGCGCGTTGGTCATGGTGCTCACGACCATGCTGCTGATCGCCGCGGCGGAAATCTACAAGCTGGACACCCGCATGGACCGCGTGCATCTGCAGGGCATGGCGGTAGGCCAGCAAATGTGCCTGGGCATCCAGCCCGAGCTGGACCGGCTCCCGGCCCGCCGCATCGGTGGAGGGCTGCTCTGATGACCACCGAACGAATCCTTCCCGGCCGGGGACGGCCCCGCGACAAAGAGCGGCCCTCCCTGCGCCCTGCAGACCCGGCGCCGGCCGCGCAATACGACCTCATGCGTGCGCCTGTCTGGACGACCAGCCCCGCCCCGGCCACCCGCGCCGGGGCGGATGACCACAAGCGCATCGATAGCCGCGGTTACCGCTGCTAGGAGCCTGCCATGCCCGAAAAAAACGAATTCACCCAGGCCAATCTGCAAGCCGATGGCGCGGCGCTCGCAGCCCAAATCATCGACAAAGTGCTGCGCCCGCACCAGCCACTGCGCACCGTGGTGGTCCTGGAGGCCCTGGTGATGCTTTACCGATTCCACGCGCAAACCCTGCCTCCCCACGCCATCGGCTTGTGCTCCATGTCCTCGGCCGAACTTGCGGGCGAGTTGCTCAAAGCCTCGACCGCCACACAAGTCCCCGACTGCAACGCCATCCATTGATCCAGAGGTAACCCATGTCACTTCAAGAAGCCCAGAAGCGCGCCTCCGCTCTCAGCGAACACCGCGACCGCCTTTCCGCCCTGTTTCTCACGCTGCAGAGCAATCTCGACACCGTGAAGAATGGTTCGCTCGCCGAGATCAAGCGCGTGGCCCGCCAGGTCGCCAAGGAGCACAACGAGCTGGTGGACCATATCAAGGCCCACCCCGAACTGTTCGAGAAGCCGCGCACCTACGTGGTGGACGGCATCAAGTTCGGCATGCTGCTGTCCAACGGGTCCCTGCAGTGGGACGACGACGAGAAGGTGTGCGACCGCATCCGCCGCCTGGTTGATGCCGGCGAGATCACGGCGGAGCAGGCCGACTTGCTCATCAAGACCACGGAAAAGCCTGTGGCCAGCGCCTTGGCCCAGCTGGACCCGAAGGTCCTCAAGCGCCTGGGCGTCTCTGTTGAGGGCGCTGGCGACCAGCCGCTCATCAAGAGCGTGGACAGCACCATCGAAAAGGCTGTGACCTCGGTCATCAACGCGGCGATCAAAGAAGCCAACGCGGAGTTGTCGTGATGGTGTTCCGCACAACCCCTATCGACAACAAGAAGGCGGCCATGGGCTACCTGAACGCCAACCAGCGCCCGTGCTGCCGCAACTGCAGCCACGGCGAGCAGGCTCCCCGAAGCGGCGCATACAACGACGTCTATCCGTGGCGCTGCACCCTTGGCGGGTTCGGTGTGACGGCCCAGGCGGTGTGCAAGGAACACAAAGCGCCAGAGCGCAAGGGAGCGACAGCATGAGCATGACCGAAGATCACCTGCGTCTTTTCGAGCGAGTGGTGGCGCACCTCCTGCAGCGCATCAAGAGCGACCCGCGCATGGCTTTTCTCGCGGGCCCCGGATCGGAGCTCTTCGATCTGGCCACTGCCGCCGCAGCCGCTGCGGGCGGCTTCGACGAGGAGTGGTACAGCAGCCAATTCGCTGAGAACCTGACTTATCAGGCTGTCCCCGCGATCCATGGCAGCGGCGAGCCTGCAGCCCGGCAATACTGGGCTGTCTTCGCGCCATGCCGTCAAGGCGTCATCTTCACCAATGCTGAGGATGCCCGCTGGACGCATACAGGCATCGGAACCGGAAGCGACGGCTTTGGTGTGCCTAGGATCGGGTCCGACTTCCGAGAAGCCTATGGCACCGATCCGCTGACGCTGGAGCGGGTGCAGATTGTCCCGGCCGAAGGTGCGGCCATCGCAACGCAGGAAGGCGGTGCGGCATGAGCGCCGCCTACACCCCCCGCGAGAACTCAGTCGCCTGGAAGGTGACCCAGTTTCTGCAGGCACACCCCGACGAGAAATTGGACGCCGATCTGATCGCCGCCAAATGCGACTGCGACCGCCGCAACGTCCACACGCTACTCGGCCCTGCTGTCCAGGCCAGCCTGTTGGTGCGCGCCGAAGACAACGAGAGCGGCGAGCTGATTTACCGCGCCGGCAAGGTCGCGCTGAATCCACCGGAGCAGCCTGGCAGTGGCGGTTTTCACGGATGGCTGGAACGCAAGGGCATCGCGTCGGCCGAAGGTCGTGCGGCGCGCCGGGACGAACTACCCACCCCGCCGACTGCGGCCCCGGCCCCACGGGCCAGGAAGCAGTCCCCGCGCTTCACGATGGATGCGCTGACGGTGCCCATCGAGAAGGACGTGCCCCTGCCATCGGGCGTGAAGGTCATGGACTGGTCGCCGCTGCTGGAAAAGCTGGAGCCGGGCGATTCGTTCCTCGTCCCCTATGCCGCCCGGTCCTCGATCAGCACCGCCGTGAAGGCCTACAAGGACGCGACGGGCAAGACCCTCACGACCCGCACGCTCGACACCGGAATCCGGGTTTGGAGGACCAAATGACCAACAACCCTTTCAAAGCCGGCGTGTATGGCGGCGTGCCGACCTATCACGTCACGGCGGACGACCGCCTGCGCCTTGTGAGCTCTTTTGAACGTGCTCAGTGCGACGCGGCGCTGCTCGTGCCTGGTCTGCAGAAGACCGTGGCGAGCGCTGTGCATCGCCGCATCCGCCATCTGGACAGGGTGGCTACGGTGGTGACCTTTGAGGACCAAGGCCAGGACTTCCTGCGCTGGGAACTGGATGCAAAGGGCACGGTGATCGGGTGCGAGCCTTTCCAGGCGTCCGTCTGGCACGGCAAAAAGGTGTTTCAGCCCGCTCTGCTGGCTGTGGGTGACTTGGTGCACTTCTATGAAAAGCAAGAAAAGGCCTTCCGGCACATCCGGTACCGCGTCGCCAAGGTCGAGCGATTCGAGAAGGGTCACCCCAAATGACGCGCGACGAAGCACTCGACGAGTTCAAAAAAGTGCTTGACGCTGCCCCCCTAGAGAAAGACGTGGCAAGCGGTGTGTGCCACGGCCTTGGCAGGCCGCAACTGCCGCAGATCGGGGCGTTCCAGTTCGCTGACCGATCCGGTGCCCGGTGCCGTCCACCGGGATTTTTCTAACTCTCGAAAGTAGCGAATGAACAAGTCTGAATTGATCGAAAACATGGCCGACCAAGCCGGTATCACCAAAGTGGCCGCGGGCGCTGCCCTGGAGGCGGCCTTGACGTCCATCCGGGACACCTTGAAACGGGGCGGCAGCGTCACGTTGGTGGGCTTCGGCGCGTTCTCGGTGACCAAGCGAGCGGCACGCACGGGGCGCAATCCGAAGACGGGCGAGGCCATCAAGATCAAGGCCAGCAAGGCACCCAAGTTCTCCGCAGGCAAGCCGCTGAAGGATGCGCTGAACTGAGCCAGCCGGCT
>NZ_BAAJYS010000158.1:0-8598 GCF_057543315.1 Acidovorax sp. KPB24-07 | reverse complement strand
TCGGCGACGACGACCGCTCGCGCGCCTGGCTCAAACAGCGGGGCAAGGACTTGCAGGCGCTGCGCGCCGTGGGCCTGGTGGTCAACGTTGCGACGCCCGAAGCCCTGGCCGCACTGCGCCGCCTGGTACCGGGCTTGATGCTCTCGCCGGCCTCGGGCGACGAGCTGGCGCAGCGCTTGGGGCTCAAGCACTACCCGGTGCTGATCACCGCCACCGGCATCGAGCCCTGACGTGACGTGAAGCACCCGCCATGGCCCAGTCCCAAGCCGTCGAAGTCTTGCTGCGGCCAGCGGTGGAGCTATACACCGTCGCGGTCTGTGCGGGCGCCGCGCTTCTGTGCCTGGTGGCCCCGTGGTCGCTCGCGCTGAGCCCCTTGCTCGGCCTGGGCAGCGCGCTCGCTTTCCTCACCTTCGGCGCGCTGCGTTTTCACGATGCTTGGGTCATCCTGCGCTACCGGCGCAACATCCGGCGCCTGCCGCGCTACGTGATGACCAGCCGCGACGTGCCGGTCAGCCAGCAGCGGCTGTTCGTCGGCCGGGGCTTCCGCTGGGATCAGCGACACACGCACCGGCTCATGCAGACCTACCGGCCGGAGTTCCGCCGCTACGTCGAGCCGACGACGATCTACCGGATGGCGCGGCGCATGGAAGAGCGCCTGGAGTTCGCGCCGTACCCGCTGTCGAAGATGGCGAAGGCCCTGGCCTGGGACAACCCGCTCAACCCGGCGCGTCCGCTGCCGCCGGTGGGCGGTATGCCGCGGCTGCACGGTATCGAACCGTACGAGGTCGACGTCACGCTGCCATTGGCCGAGCGCGTCGGCCACAGCCTGGTGTTAGGTACGACCCGCGTCGGCAAGACCCGCCTGGCCGAGCTGTTCATCACCCAGGACATCCGGCGCAAGGTCAACGGACAGCACGAGGTCGTGATCGTCTTCGACCCGAAGGGCGATGCCGACTTGCTCAAGCGCATGTACGTGGAAGCCAAGCGCGCCGGGCGCGAAGGCGAGTTCTATGTCTTTCACCTGGGCTGGCCGGACATCTCCGCGCGCTACAACGCGGTGGGCCGCTTCGGACGCATCTCGGAAGTCGCCACGCGCATCGCGGGCCAGCTTTCCGGTGAAGGCAACAGCGCGGCGTTCCGCGAGTTCGCCTGGCGCTTCGTCAACATCATCGCGCGGGCCTTGGTCGAGCTGGGGCAGCGGCCCGACTACCTGCTGATCCAGCGTCATGTCATCAACATCGATGCGCTGTTCATCGAGTACGCCCAGCACTACTTCGCCCGGAACGAGCCCAAGGCCTGGGAGGTCATCGTACAGCTCGAAGCCAAGCTGAACGACAAGAACATCCCGCGCAACATGATCGGCCGCGAGAAGCGCGTCGTCGCGCTGGAACAGTACCTCTCGCAGGTGCGCATCTACGACCCGGTGCTCGACGGCCTGCGCAGCGCGGTGCGCTACGACCGGACGTACTTCGACAAGATCGTCGCGTCGCTGTTGCCTCTGCTGGAGAAATTGACCACCGGCAAGATCGCCCAGTTGCTGGCGCCGAACTATTCGGACCTCTCCGACCCGCGGCCGATCTTCGACTGGATGCAGATCATCCGAAAGCGGGCCGTGGTCTACGTCGGCCTCGATGCGCTGTCGGACGCGGAAGTCGCGGCGGCAGTTGGCAACTCGATGTTCAGCGATCTCGTCTCGGTCGCCGGCCACATCTACAAGTTCGGCATCGACGACGGCCTGCCGGGTGCCGCGACGGGCGTGAAGGTGTCGATCAACGTGCACGCCGACGAGTTCAACGAACTCATGGGCGATGAGTTTATTCCGATGGTCAACAAGGGTGGCGGTGCCGGCGTGCAGGTCACGGCCTACACGCAGACCCTCTCGGACATCGAGGCGCGCATCGGCAACCGCGCGAAGGCGGGTCAGGTCGTCGGCAACTTCAACAACCTGTTCATGCTGCGCGTGCGCGAGACCGCTACGGCCGAACTGCTGACGCGCCAACTGCCCAAGGTCGAGGTCTACACGACGACGGTGATGAGCGGCGCCACCGACAGCTCCGACCCGACCGGCAACACCGCGTTCACGTCGAACACGCAGGACCGCATCAGCAGCAACAGCGTGCCATTGATCGAACCAGCGCACGTGGTCGGCCTGCCCAAGGGCCAATGCTTCGCGCTGATCGAGGGCGGGCACCTGTGGAAGGTGCGCATGCCCTTGCCGGCACCCGATCCCGACGAGGCCATGCCCAAGGATCTGCAGGAGCTGGCCGGCTACATGCGGCAGCACTACGTCGAGGCCGGCGACTGGTGGGACAACAAGGGGCTTCCCGGTCTGCAGGACCAGGCACTGCCCGACGATCTGCTCGCCGACTTCAAGCAGATGGCGAGCGCGGATGAAGAGGCCACGGCATGAGCGATCCCGCCGTCGCCGTCCAGCGCCAACAGATTCGCCAGCAGGGCCTGATCGCGGGGCTGGTGACGCTGCCGTTCCGGCTGTTCGGTGTGTTGATCGGCTCGCTGCTGCTGTGCATCGTGATCGAGTGCATCGGCATGCGCTTCCTCTGGCCCGAGCAGGGCTGGCGCCATGCGCAGGGCATGTTGAACTACGAACTGTCGCAGCTCTCGGAGCATTTCACGCAAAGCGTGCTGGTGCAGGAGCCGGGGCGTAGTGCGCGCCAGCTTGTCGAGTGGGCCTACCAGGGCTTGTTCGTGAAGACGGGCCTGCTGGACTGGATACGCGACGCCGCGGCGCAATCACGCGCCGGTGCCAAGAGCCAGGCGCAGGACTTCCGCTACTACATCGGGCAGCTCTACGCGCATGTCGAGAGCTACGTCATCGCCTCGGCCTACACGGTGCTGGTGTTCCTCGTGCGGCTGCTGGTACTGATCCTGACCTTGCCGCTGTTCCTGATGGCGGCCTTCACCGGCCTGGTGGATGGCCTGGTGCGCCGTGACGTGCGCGGCTTCGGCGCCGGGCGCGAATCGGGCTTCGTCTACCACCGGGCGAGGGCCAGCCTGATGCCGCTGGCGGTGCTGCCCTGGGTCACGTACCTGGCGCTGCCGGTCAGCGTGCATCCGCTGCTGATCCTGCTGCCCAGCGCCGCGCTGCTCGGCGTCGCGGTCTGCATCGCGTCGGCGACGTTCAAGAAGTACCTGTAGCCGCATCGGCCGCCGTCGCGGAAAGCGGTGGCGGGCCGGTTCCGATTGATTGCGGCACCGGAAGACCGGCCGTTTGAGCATCAAGCCATCCGCATCCCTCGGAGAACGGCTCGATGGAAACCACTCGCAATCCCGCGCAGGTTCGGCGTTTTCGCCGTCGCGGCACCCTGGGCCGTGCGTCTTGCCGCGCTGCTGCTTGCCGCTGCCGGATTGCAGCCCGCCATCGCCGCTGACGCCTCCGACAACGCTGCGGAGCGCGAGATGCTCGCCGCGGTGACGCGCCAGCTCGACCTGCTGGATCGCCTGGCCGAGCGCGCCGCCACCACCGCGCCGCAGGAGCGCACCCGCTACCACTTCGACTACGCGCGGCTGCGTGCCGACCTGGAGCGCGTGCGTGCCGGGGTGCGCGACTACCTCGTTCTGCAACGCGCCCAGCCGCGTGATCCCGTGCCGCTGGCCGGCGACTACACGCGCAGCAACGCGGCGCCTGCGACGCCGGCCAAGGAGGCGCCGTCGCCATGACGCCTTCCGCCGATCAGGTCGCTGCCTTCACGGCCAACGGTGGGTTCGCCCCCGGGGCCGTCTCCACCGTCGTGCTCGGTTTCGTCTTCGCCGTCCTGCTGCTGTGGGGGGTGTGGGCGATGCGCACCGCCTATGTCGGCTGGGCCGAGCACCACCTGACCCAACGCCAGTTCCTCGGCGTCATCGTGCGCTTCGTCGCGATGTACCTGGTGCTGGGCTTTTTCCTCCTGTCCTGACCCCATGAAAGGTACTTCGCCATGAACGCTCCCGCTACTTCCCGCCGCCCCACGTCGCGGCCCGCCGCGCGCCTCGCCGCGTGGCTGATCCCGCTGGGCATCGCCGCCACGCCGCTGCCGTCGTTCGCCGACCTTCCCACGCTGGAAGACCCGTCGCGGGGCACCGGCAGCGGCATCATGCAGACGCTGCAGAACTACGGCTACGACATCGTGCTGCTGATCGCGCTGCTCGTCGTCGCCTCGATGTTCGTCGGTGTCTGCTACCACGCCTACACGCGCTACGCCGAGATCCATACCGGCCGCGCGACGTGGGGCCAGTTCGGCCTGACGGTGGCAGTGGGCGCAATCCTGCTGGTCGTCGGCATCTGGCTGCTGACCAAGGCCACGGGCGTCCTGTAAGGCCCGGCAACGATGGCCGGCGCCCTGGAGAGCCCGTCGCGCGATGGGCTCGTGACCTTCCTGCCGCACCGCCTCAACCGCCATCCGGTGGTCGTGCGCGGGCTCACGGCCGACGAGCTGTGGGTCTGCGCCGGCGTGTCCGGCGCGGCCGGCCTCCTGGCCGGCGTGCCGCTGGCCTGGCTGACGCACAGCATCGCGATGGTGCCCACGCTGATCGTCGCCGGCATCGGTGTCGGTGTCTTCGTGGGCGGCGGCCTGCTGCGGCGGTGGAAGCGCGGCCGGCCCGAAACCTGGCTGTACCGCCAGCTCCAGTGGCGGCTCGCGCTGCGCTACCCCGCGCTGGCAGCGCACGCCGGCGGGGGCCAGCTCATCACCCGTTCGGGCTGGTGGTCCACGCGGCGCCTGCGGCCCGATCCGTCCCTGCGTCGAGGCAGACCATGAGCCGATTCAAGAACGAGGTCGCGCACCTGCAGGCGCACGTGAAGACCCTGCGCCTGGCCGGCGCCGCGCTGTTCGTCGTGGCGCTGCTGCTCGGCTTCGGCTGGTGGAGCGCACCCAAGAGCCTGACCATCCACGTGCCGCCCGATCTGCGCTCGGGCAGCACGCGCAAGTGGTGGGACGTTCCGCCCGAGAGCGTCTACGCCTTCACCTTCTACATCTGGCAGCAAGCCCAACGTTGGCCGACCAACGGCGAGCAGGACTACCCGCGCAACCTGCATGCGCTGTCTGCGTACTTCACGCCGAGCTGCCGCGCCTTTCTGCAACAGGACTTCGAGTTCCGCCGTAGCAATGGCGAACTGCGTCAGCGCGTACGCGGCATCTACGAGATTCCGGGTCGCGGTTACGGCGACGACCCGGCCATGCGCGTGCGCACCGTGTCGGCCAACAACTGGATCGTCACGCTGGACGTGAGCGCGGACGAGTACCTGGGCGCCGAGCAGGTCAAGCGCGCACTCGTGCGCTACGCGCTCAAGGTCGTGCGCATGGACGTGGACCCCGAGCGCAACCCCTTCGGCCTGGCACTGGACTGCCATGCGCGCGCGCCGGAGCGCATCGAGACCCCGCCGCCTGCGGCGCCGCCCGGCCGGGCCGCGAGCGCCGGCTCCAACCTGCAGGGAGACACCCCATGAAGTCCCTCGTGAAGCGTTCATCTGCGGCGGCCCTGGCTGGCCTGCTGCTGTGCCTGGCCTTCGTGCCTGCGGCCCATGCCATCGAAATCCTGCGCTGGGAGCGCTTGCCGCTGGCGGTGCCGCTGGTGGTCGGCCAGGAGCGCGTGGTGTTCATCGAGCGCAACGTGCGCATCGGCGTGCCGCCCACTGTTGGCGAGCAGTTGCGCGTGCAGAGCGCCGGTGGCGCGATCTACCTCCGCGCCAATGCGCCGATCCCGCCCACGCGGTTGCAACTGCAGGACGTGGAGTCGGGCGCGCTGATCTTACTGGACATCGCGGCCGAGCCGGCGAAGGCGGGCCAACCCGCGCTTGAACCCGTGCGCATCGTCGAAGCCGATGTGCCGGCGACCCGCTACGGCGAGCCGGCAAAGACTGCGGCGACGGCGGACGACGATGTGGCGCGCACAGTCCCCGCAGCGAAGCGCGCCACGCCGGTGGCGGTCGCGCTCACCCGCTATGCGGCGCAGAACCTCTACGCGCCGTTGCGCACCGTGGAGCCCGTTCCCGGCATCGGCCGCGTCAATCTGCGCCGTGGGCTGGAGCTTTCCACCTTGCTGCCCACGCTGCCGGTGCGTGCGCAGGCGCTGGCCGCTTGGCGGCTCGAAGACCAGTGGGTGACGGCGGTGAAGCTCACCAACGCCTCCGGGCGCTGGCTCGACCTCGATCCCCGCGCGCTGCAGGGCGACTTTCTCGCCGCGACCTTCCAGCACCCGAATCTGGCGCCGGCCGGCCGCGCCGCCGACACCACGGTGGTCTACCTCGTGACCCGTGGCCACGGCCTGGCCGAGTCGCTGCTGCCCAAGCTCTCACCGATCGACGCGACGGTGAACCTGCCGCCGGCCGCGGCGGCCGGCCAGGCCGAAGGAGGTGCCCGCCATGAAAAGTAACCCCCTCCTGAAGTGGCTGCTGATCCCGATGGCGCTGGTGCTGCTGTTCGTCGGCATCAAGATGTTCTCCGGGGATCGCGGCGCCAAGCCCGTTCCGGCCGGCAGCGCCAACTCGCTCACGCCCGAAGAGATGAAGGCGCTGGGCATCGAGGGCGACACGCCGCGCGATACCGTTGCCACACTGGTGGCCCAGGTCAAGCAGTTGCGCAACGAGCTGCAGACGGCGCTCAACGACAACAAGAACCAGAAGAGCGAGAACGAGCGTATGCGCGCGCGGGAAAGCGCGATCGACCAGCGCATCCAGTCCGCGCTGGATGGTGAACGCGGCCGCCTGCAGCAGGACCGCGAGCAGTTGGCCGGCGACCGCCAGCAGACCCAGGGCCTGCTGCAAGACCTGCAGCGGCGCCTGGATGGGCTTTCCGGCAAGGGCGGCCAGGCCGATCTGCCGGTCGGGCTCGGCCTGGAGGACGGCGACGGCAAGGGCTTCAGCGGCAGCCAGGGCGGCGCCGCGCGCAGCACCAGCGGCACGCGCTGGGTGGAACCGGACGATGCGAAGCCTTCGGCGAAGAACGGCAGCAGCGGCGGCCTGAACTTTCCGACCAGCTTCGGGCCGGCACAGAAGACGCTTTCCGACACGGCCGACAACGTGGCCAGCACCGTCGCGGATGCAGGCAGCCGCGCCGTGGGCGCGTCGTCCAAGCCGGTCTACACGGTGCCGTCGAACTCGACGCTGATGGGCTCCATCGCGATGACCGCGCTGATCGGCCGCGTGCCGATCGACGGCACGGTCAACGACCCGTACCCCTTCAAGGTGCTGATCGGCCCGGACAACCTCACCGCCAACGGCATTGACATTCCCGACGTGGCGGGCGCGGTGGTCAGCGGCACGGCCTCGGGCGACTGGACGCTTTCCTGCGTGCGCGGGCAAATCCGCTCGGTGACGTTCGTCTTCAACGACGGCACGGTGCGCACCATGCCGGAGGACGGCAACCGCAACCAGAACGGCGGCTCGGGCGGCAACGCGAACAGCACCACGCACGGCGGCCTGGGCTGGATCAGCGACCCCTACGGCGTCCCCTGCGTCAGCGGGGAACGGCGCAGCAACGCGCAGCAGTACCTCGGTTCGCAGGCCCTCATCACCGCGGCCGGTGCCGGTGCGGCCTCCCTCATCAAGTCGGACAACGGCAGCGTGGCCGTGGTCGCCAACAGCAACGGCTCTCTCGGCACCGTGGGCATCAGCGGCAACGAGGCCATGGGCCGCATCCTCGCCGGCGGCGTGCGCGACATGGCCGATTGGGTCAACAAGCTGTACGGGCAGGCCTTCGCCGCCGTCTACGTGCGCCCCGGCGCCAAGGTCGCCGTGCACCTGGAGCAGCCGCTCAACATCGACTACGACGCCAAGGGGCGCCGGGTCAATCACCGCATCGGAGGCAAGCATGCGTCGGATTTGGATTGAATCGGCCGTGGTGCTGTGCGCGGTCGTGGTGCTGGGCGGCTGCGCCACCAGCAAGGACAAGGTACTCCCGCACGGCGACTACACCATGCTCGACGTGTGGAACCAGGAGACGGGCGGCAGTGCCGGCGGCGGGCAAGCGGCGCGGCAACTGCTCGATGCACGCCAGGGCCTGCGCCGGCCGCTGACGGAGGCCGACGTGCATGCGGCGCCCGCCGCCGCTACCGCCTACACGCGCACCGCGGCCAACGAGATCTACCGCCAGTTCCACCGGCTCCCCAACCCCGATCTGGTCATGTACGTGTTCCCGCACCTGGCTGGCAGCGATCCGGTGCCAATGCCTGGCTACACCACCGTCTTTCCCCTGTATCAGAGGGTCCAGTACGCCATGCCCGGCGAACGCCTGGAGGACTACTGATGGCCTGGACCTTGCCCTGGCCGCGCAAGGCCCTCGCATCGGCTGGCCCTGAGCTGCACGACGAGGATGCCTGGTCGCGGCATGTGACGACACTGGCGGCACACGGCATCCCGGAGCCGGGCACCGTCGCGGATGACCGGCTGCACCGTCCTGCCACCGAGGCGGACCAGCAGGCGCTCTACGGTGTGGCGCCGTCCTTCGCCGACCTGCTGCCTTGGGTGGAGTACCTGCCGGGTTCCAAGAGCATGCTGCTGGAAGACGGCCAGTCGGTGGCGGGCTTCTTCGAGCTGGCGCCGGTGGGCACCGAGGGCCGCGAGATGGCCTGGCTGTGGCAGGCGCGCGATGCGCTGGAGAACGC
>NZ_BAAJYS010000157.1:0-8646 GCF_057543315.1 Acidovorax sp. KPB24-07 | reverse complement strand
AGCGCCGGCGGCACATGCACGGCGGCCTGCGGCAGGCTGCGCGGCGGCAGCGGCGCATCGCCATGGTCCAGCCCGTGGAAGGCCACCGCGCGCAGGAACTGCAGCGCATTGCCCGCGCCGCCGGCGCGAAGGTACTGCCACAGCCCATGGCACACCGAAGGGGGCAGCGTGCTGCGCTCCACCAGGTGCGGGTCTTCCTGCAGGTCGCCCGAGAACATGGCCAGTCGCTGCCCCTGCCGGCGCGCGAGCGCGCCGATCTGCTGGATGCCGTAGGGCCAGGCCGATTCGGAACCCAGGTGGTCCACGATCACCACGCGCGCGTGGCGCAACACCTCGTCCAGGTACAGGTCCAGCGACGCGGGCTGGCGCAGGTACAGCAGGTTGGCCACCCGCACCGAGGGAAAGCCCGGCTGCGTGCGCGCCAGCTCGGCACAGGCGGCCGAAAGCAGCGCGAGCGTGGTGTCGGCCGAACTGAGCACGACGATGTCCGCCGGGCTCTGGTCCAGGCGGGTGATGACGGTCTCGTCCTCGACGAAGCCGCCCGGGCGGGTGCTCAGCAGGTGCATGCGGGCGGGCCGGGCCGGACTATCGCGCCCGCATCAGGCGGCCACGCCGTCGAGCCCGGCACGCAGCGCGGTGGCATCCAGCGCCTGGCCGATGAACACCAGCCGCGTGCGGCGGTCCTCGCCCTCGCGCCATGCGCGGTCGAAGTGGTGATCCAGGCGCCGGCCCACGCCCTGCAGCAGCCAGCGCATGGGCTTGCCTGGAATGGCGGCGAAGCCCTTCACGCGCAGGATGGCGTGCTGCTCCACGAGGCCCGCCAAGGCGGTCAACAGGCGGTCGCGGTCCACGGCCGGCAGATCGATCACGTGCGCGTCGAACTCGTCGTGGTCGTGGTCTTCTTCATGGTCATGGTGGCTCTGGCGCTGGTCGATCGAGGCCTCGGACGCCTTGGACAGGCCCAGCAGCACATCCAGCGGCAGGCGGCCCTGCTCGGACTGCACCACCTTCACGGACGAGGGAATCTCCTCGCGCACCAGCACCTGCACGCGGGCCAACGCATCGGCGTCCACCAGGTCGGTCTTGTTGAGCACGACCAGGTCCGCGGCGGAGAGCTGGTCCTCGAACAATTCATGCAGCGGCGACTCGTGGTCGAGGTTGGGGTCGGCGCGGCGCAGGGCATCCACGGCCTGGGGGTTGGCGGCGAACTGGCCGCTGGCGGCGGCCGGCGTATCCACCACCGTCACCACCGCATCCACGGTGAACACGTTGGCGATCTCCGGCCACTGGAAGGCCTGCACCAGCGGCTTGGGAAGGGCCAGGCCCGAGGTCTCGATGAGCACCGCATCGATCTGGTCGCGCCGCTCGGCCAGCAGCTTCATCACCGGGAAAAACTCTTCCTGCACCGTGCAGCACATGCAACCGTTGGCCAGTTCGTAGAGCGCGCCTTCGCGCTCGTTGCCCGCGTCGTCGCAGCCGATGCCGCAGCCCTTGAGGATCTCGCCGTCGATGCCGAGTTCGCCGAACTCGTTGACGATCACCGCGATGCGGCGGCCGTCGGCGTTGTCGAGGATGTGGCGCAGCAGCGTGGTCTTGCCGCTGCCCAGGAAGCCGGTGACGATGGTGGCGGGAATCTTGGACGTTTGCATATCGGTTCTTTCGGTGCCGCAGACGGCGGAACTGCGGAATTATCCGGGAACCCGCCGAACCGTCTCCCGCGGGACAGGCGGCGCGGCCTGCACACCTCCCAAAGTGGAGCCTGCACCATAATCGTGACCCTGTGCCCTGCGGCGACGGGGCGTGCCAACAGGCATGCGGACCGCTCTCCGCCCCCCGGCGGCACGGCCCTTTCGCCCGTCCTCTGCTCCACACCGAATCCATGAACCCTGAAGCCCACAACATCTGGCGCGCACCGCGCTGGGCCCTGGCCGTCCTGCTGGCGCTGCTGGGCATGCTGGGCCCTTTTTCGATCGATACCTACATCCCCGCGTTCTCGGGGATCGCCGCCGCGCTGGGCGCCTCGCCAGTGGAAATGCAGCAGACGCTGTCGGCCTACCTGTTCGGCTTCGCCTTCATGACGCTGTTCCACGGAGCGCTGTCGGACAGCTTCGGGCGCAGGCCCGTGGTGTTGTGGGGCATTGCCGTGTTCACCCTGGCGTCGGCCGGCTGCGCCCTGTCGGAGAGCATCGGCCAGTTGGTCATCTTCCGCGCGCTGCAGGGCCTCTCGGCAGGTGCCGGCATCGTGGTGTCGCGTGCGGTGATCCGCGACATGTTCCCGCCCGCCCAGGCGCAGCAGGTGATGAGCCAGGTCACCATCTATTTCGGCGTGGCACCGGCCATCGCGCCCATCATCGGCGGCTGGCTGTTCGTGCACGCGGGGTGGCACAGTGTGTTCTGGTTCCTGACCGGCGTCGGCGCGACGCTCTGGCTGGCCAACTACCGCCTGCTGCCGGAAACGCTGCATGCCGAGCAGCGCCAGCCCTTCAATGCGCGGCACTTGCTGCGCGGCTACTGGGAGCTGGGCTCGAGCCCCCGCTTCCTGCTGCTGGCACTGGCCAGCGGCGTGCCATTCAACGGCATGTTCCTGTACGTGCTGGCCGCGCCGGCCTTCCTGGGCGACCACCTGGGGCTGGCTCCCACGCATTTCTTCTGGTTCTTCGTGCTGACGATCTCGGGCATCATGGGCGGCGCCTGGCTCAGCGGGCGGCTGGCAGGGCGCATCGCGCCCAAGCGGCAGATCCGCCACGGCTTTCTGATCATGTTCTCGATGTCCATCCTGAACCTGCTGGCGAACTGGCTGTTCAAGGCACACGTTTCCTGGGCATTGCTGCCCATCGCCGTGTTCGCGTTCGGTTGGGCGCTTATGGTGCCCGTGGTCACCCTGCTGGTGCTGGACCTGCATCCGGAGCGGCGCGGCATGGCCTCTTCGCTGCAGGCCTTCGTGGGGTCGTCAGCCAACGGGCTGGTGGCCGGGGTGGTCGCCCCCCTGGTCATGCATTCCACGCTGTGGCTGGCCGGTGCCTCACTGGGAATGATG
The DNA here is from genome assembly GCF_057543315.1 of Acidovorax sp. KPB24-07. NCBI lineage: Bacteria > Pseudomonadati > Pseudomonadota > Betaproteobacteria > Burkholderiales > Comamonadaceae > Acidovorax > Acidovorax sp. KPB24-07. The sequence continues at coordinate 5,609 of NZ_BAAJYS010000157.1, read as the reverse complement.
TGCGTGGGGCTGGGAGCCTGGGTTTACCTGCACCACCGTTGGCCGGACGTCGGCCGCACCGCATCGGCGGGCTGACCCCGGATCGTTCACGCCCCGCCCAAGCGCGGCGCCAGCCTTCGCCTCAATTGCTGCCCCGGCGGCGATCCGTCTCGCGGGCCTGGTAGTAGCGCATCTTCTCGGCGTACATGGCCTGGTCCGCCCGGTTCACCGCGGCCTCCAGCTGGTCGCCCGAAGAGGCACTCGAGATTCCCATGGACAGGCTCAGCGGCCGGCCGGGATAGAACTGGTTGTTCAGGTCCAGCAGCGAGTTGATGCGTTCCATGAGGGAATGCGCACCCCGTTCGTCGGTCGCAGGCATCAGCACGGTGAACTCGTCGCCGCCGATGCGCGCGGCGCATGCCGGCGCATCCACGGCCTTGGCCAGCACCTCGCCCACGCGGCGCAGCATGGCATCGCCGGCCGCATGGCCCTCTTCATCGTTGATCGACTTCAGACCGTTCATGTCGATCACGAGAACGGCCACCGGCCAGGGGCCCTTGCGCGTGAGCCGATTCAGTTCCTCGACATAGAAAGCCCGGTTGCGCAGCTGGGTCAGCACGTCGTGCTTGCCCAGGTATTCCAGGTACGCCTCCGCCTTTTTTTCGCGCGGTGATGTCCACCAGCGACAGCAGCACCATGCTCCAGTCGTGCGCATGCTCGGGCAGGATGGCGAATTGCATGTGGATGTTCACGGCATCGCCGGAGAGGGAGTAGTTCACCACCTCGCGCTGCTGAAAGAGCCTGCCGTCCCACAAGTCCAGCAACTGCTCCGCAAAGGATTCCTGCATTTCCCCCCGGAACACCTTGCCGATCCGGTGCAGCAGCATCTCCTTGGACTCGGCCCCGAACATCGACAGGGTTTCCTGATTGACGTCGATCACGCGGATTTCGTGCATGCATCGCACCACGAACTCGGGGTGCACCTTGAGGAAGGTCTTGAAATCGCGGATGCCCTGCGCCCGCACGTCGTCGAGCAGCCGCTTGACCGCGCTGAAGTCCTCCACCCACAGCGACACCGGCGAATTCTCGAAGAGGCCGCGCGCATACAGCTCGCTCTCCTTCAGGGCACGGCTTGCCTGGTGCTGCGCGGTGTTGTCCTCCAGGGACACCAGCACGCGGCTCCAGTCGTCCTCATGCCCGGGCAGGATGCGTCCGCGGATCTGCACGTCGAGCCGGCGGCCATCGAGCGTGTAGTTGACCGCCTGGTTGGAAAACTCGGTCGCCCCGGACCACAGCTGCAGAATCTCGGGCAAGGCCTGCGCGTGCATGTCGTCGCGAAACACCTGTCCGAGAGAGGCCTCCAGCGTGGCCTGGTCCGGCGCGGCGAACAGCTCCAGCGTCCGCTGGTTCACCTTGATGACCTTGAGGCAATGGCTGTACTGCCGCAGGCAGGAGGGGTCGTTTCGGACGTGCTCGGCGATGTCTTGCACCCCTTCGCTGCGCCAGCGGGCAAAGAGTTGCTTGAGCGCGCTGTAGTCCTCCAGCCAGAGCGACACGGGCGCAAGGTCGAACATGTGTTCGAAGTCCGCGTCCGAGGACGAGGGCAAAGAAGACGGCATCGGGAACCTCCAATCAAGCGGACGATTGTCGGGCAGACGCCGACCGTACCGTTCCATCGTGTGGTCCGCCCATAAAAAAAGCCAACCCCGAAGGGTTGGCTTTTGCAGTCAGCGGCAGTCCGCGCGCCGATCAGCGGGCAGGGCGTGCAGGGCGCTTGCGTGCATCGTGCGGCACAAAAGGCTTGCCGCCGCCGGCTCCGGGCTTCGCGAACGCCGGCTTGCGGGGAGCGAATTCGCCACGGGGGGCGAAATCACCACGCGGAGCGAAGTCGCCGCGCGGAGCGCCGCCTTCGTTGCGCCCACCGCCGAAGCCATTGCCACGGGCTGCGTCGCCGAAGCCGGGCTTGCGGCCATAGCCATCGCCATCGCGGCGGGCACCGCCGCCGAAGCCGCGGTCATCGCGCGGAGCGGCATGGCCGCCAGCACCTTGATAGCCGCCACCAGCAGCACGGGGAGCGGGAGCGCCACGGCCACCGAAACCGCTGCGGTCGTTGCCGGCAAAGCCGCCACCGAAACCGCCACGGCCTGCGCCGGCCGGCTTGCGATCTCGCGAGAAGCCGTCACGGCTTTCGTAGCCACCCTGGCGGCCACGGCCACCGAACTCGGGACGGGCCTGCGGCGCGCGTTGCTGCGGCTCCAGGCCAGGCACCACTTCCGACTTGAACTGCTGCTTGCTGTAGCCTTCGATGTCGAAGATCTTGCGGCGATCGCGGAACTCGGCGAACGTCACCGCCAGGCCGTCGCGGCCTGCACGGCCGGTGCGGCCGATGCGGTGGGTGTAATCCTCCGCCTTCATCGGCAGGCCGTAGTTGAACACGTGCGTGATCGTGGGCACATCGATGCCGCGGGCGGCGACGTCGGTGGCCACCAGCACCTGCACCTGGCCGCTGCGCAGCGCCATCAGGCGGCGGTTGCGAAGGCCCTGGCTCAAGGCGCCGTGCAGCGCCACGGCCGAGAAGCCTTCCTGCTGCAGGTCGTTGGCCAAGCCGTCGCATTCGACTTGCGTGCTGGCGAACACGATGGCCTGGTTGATCGTCGTGTCGCGCAGCCAGTGGTCCAGCAGCTTGCGCTTGTGCTGGGCGTTGTCGGCCCAGAACAGCACCTGCTTGATGTTGGCGTGCTTTTCCTGCGGAGAGTCGATCTGGATCTTCTTGACCGACGCGCCGTTGTCGTGCATCACACGCATGGCCAGTTGCTGGATGCGCGGTGCGAACGTGGCACTGAACATCATGGTCTGCTGGCGCTGGGCGGTCAGCTGGTTCAGTTCCGCCAGATCGTCCGAGAAACCGAGGTCGAGCATGCGATCGGCTTCGTCCACCACCAGGAATTGCACCTGGTCGAGCTTGATCTGCATCGAGCGTTGCAGGTCCAGCAGGCGGCCGGGCGTGGCCACCACGAGGTTGGCGTTCTGCAGCTTGGCGATCTGCAGCTGGTACGGAATGCCGCCCACCACATTGGCCACGCGCAGGCCGCGGCAATGCTTGACCAGTTCGATGGCGTCATGGGCCACTTGCTGGGCCAGTTCGCGGGTGGGGCACAGGATCAGGGCGCCGGGTGCGGCGGCCTTGAAATTGCGGGGATTGGTCGGGTCCTTGCGCTTGCGCTTGGGGGCCGGCTCGCCACGGGCCAGGGCTTCGGCAACGGAACGGTCGAACTCGTCGCGGGCGGCGGCATCGGCTTCGGCCTGCTGGCGGATCAGCGTGTGCAGCACGGGCAGCAGGAACGCGGCGGTCTTGCCGCTGCCGGTCTGGCTCGAAACCATCAGGTCGATGAACTGGCTGGACTCATCGCCCGAACCCATGGCCAGAGGAATGGCACGCTCCTGCACACCCGTGGGCTGGGTGTAGCCCAGGTCGGCCACAGCCTGCACCAGTTCGGGGGCCAGGCCCAGACGCACGAAGCCGTTGGGCAACGCGGGTGCCGCGTCTTCCGCCACAGCGGAGGATTCAGTGGATTCGATGGATTCGCCGGCTTCGATCGCGGACGATTCCAGCGTTTCAACGGCCATGGAAGATTCAGCAGGCGCGAATTCGCCCTGCACTTGCAAAGTGTCGGTCATATTTTTCTCACACGAAGACGGCCGCAGGCGTGGCCTGCGGAGGCTTCGTCAATGGTTAAAAAACATCAACCATCAAACGAAACCAGCGCCAGCATGTTGCTGGGCAGGTGGGCATTAGCGCGGGATCCAGGCTGAAGGTTTTCAGCAGGCCGCAGGCCCAGTGTGTGAAGGGAGATGCACAAACTGCGCGATATTTCCGCGCAGCCGGCGATTATTGCACGGCTGGGGGTTTCCCGCAATGCACTTGGGTTAAAGAACGCGTTAGGCGCTCAAAGCGCCAGCAGGTGGGTGCGGTAGTGCGCAAGTTCGTCGATCGATTCGTGCACATCCGCCAGGGCCGTGTGCCGCTGCGCCTTCTTGAAGGAGGTGTAGGCCTCGGGCTTCCAGCGCTTGGCCAATTCCTTGAGGGTGCTGACATCCAGGTTGCGGTAATGGAAAAACGTTTCCAGCCGCGGCATGTACCGGACCAGAAAGCGGCGGTCCTGCCCGATGCTATTGCCGCACATGGGCGCCGTGCCCTTCGGCACATAGCGCGAGAGGAATTCGATGATCTGTTGCTCTGCCTCGGCTTCGGTCACCGTGGAGGCGCGCACCTTGTCGATCAGGCCGCTGCGGCCGTGTGTGCCCTTGTTCCATGCGTCCATTCCGTTGAGCAGCGCATCCGACTGATGAATGGCGAACACGGGGCCCTCCACGCGAGGGCTGAGCGTCGGTCCCGTGACCACGACGGCGATCTCCAGCACGCGGTCGGTGTCCGGGTTCAGACCGGTCATTTCGCAGTCGAGCCAGACGAGGTTCTGGTCGGATTTGGGTAGCACAGGCACAGTGGGGTTGGCGATATCGGACATGGCCGGCATTGTCGCCGATGGCCTAAACTCGCCGGACATGCCCACCCCTGCCCCTTCCGCGTTGCTCGCGCCCTCCACCCTTCTCACCCTGCTGTTCGCCGCCTTTCTGGTGGCGGGGCTCGCACTCCGGTTCTGGCTGGCATCGCGCCAGATCCGCCATGTGGCAAGGCACCGCGACGCCGTGCCTGCCGCGTTCGCCGGCCGGATACCACTCACAGCCCACCAGAAAGCGGCCGACTACACCATCACCAAGGCCCGCTTCGGCCTGCTGGAGATGGCACTGGGCGCCGCGGTGCTGCTGGGCTGGACCCTGCTCGGCGGGCTGGATGCACTGAACCAGTTCCTGCTCAATGCACTGGGTGGCGGCATGGTGCAGCAATTGGCGTTGCTGGCGGCCTTCGCGGCCATCAGCGGGTTGATCGACCTGCCCGCCACGCTCTACCAGACCTTCGTGATCGAACAACGCTTCGGCTTCAACCAGATGACGGCGCGCCTGTGGCTGGCAGACCTGGCCAAGTCCACCTTGATGGGCGCGGCCATCGGCCTGCCCATCGCGGCACTGATCCTGTGGCTCATGGGCGCGGCCGGCCCCCTTTGGTGGCTGTGGGCCTGGGGCGCGTGGATGGGATTCAACCTGCTGCTCATGGTGGTCTATCCGATCTTCATCGCGCCGCTGTTCAACCAATTTCAGCCGCTGGAAGACGAATCCCTCAAGGCCCGCGTCACGGCCCTCATGCAGCGTTGCGGCTTTGCAGCCAAAGGGCTTTTCGTGATGGACGGCAGCCGCCGCAGCGCCCATGCCAACGCCTATTTCACGGGGTTCGGCGCAGCCAAACGCGTGGTGTTCTACGACACCCTGCTGCGCCAGTTGTCCCCCGGCGAAGTCGAGGCGGTGCTGGCCCACGAGCTGGGACATTTCAAGCACCGCCACATCGTCAAGCGCATCGTGAGCCTTTTCGCGCTGAGCCTCGCGGGCTTTGCACTGCTGGGCTGGCTTTCCACGCAGGGCTGGTTCTACACGGGGCTGGGCGTGCTGCCCAACCTGTCGCTCGAAGGTGTGGCCGGCTCTGCGCCCAACGATGCCCTGGCGCTGCTGTTGTTTTT
>NZ_BAAJYS010000156.1:0-8676 GCF_057543315.1 Acidovorax sp. KPB24-07 | reverse complement strand
CGGGGCTGCGCCAGCGCAGGCCGGCGCCCACGCCCACGCGCGGGTCCAGGTCGCCCGCGCGGTCGGCCACGGCGCCGGCATCGATGAACATGGCGGTTTCGAAATCGGTGCGGTTGCCGCGGAACTCGATGGGCCGCTGCCATTCGGCGCTGGCCACGGTCAGGTAGCGGCCGCCATACAGCTGGCCGTTGGAGGTGCGCGCCCCGATCTCGCGGTAGCCGTAGCCGCGCACCGTGGTGTCGCCCCCGGTCAGGAACAGCGTGGTCACCGGGATCTCGGCCGCGCGGCGCGCAAGCACTGCGCCGCCTTCGGCGCGCAGGGCCAGCCGGCTGGTGCGGGTGACGCCTTCTCCCATGTCCACGCGGCCCATGGGGTAGAACGACTGCCACCGCAGGTAGGCCCGCACGAACGGGTCGCGCTCGGGCCGCAGCGTGGTGCCCACGCCCAACTCCGCGGCCAGGCCGAAGCCCCGCGTGGGATTGGTGGTGTTGTTGAAGTAGCGGCCCGTCCAGCCGTAGTTGGCGCTGATGGCCGCGCTGGAGGGCGGCGCGTCCGTGCCCTGGCTCTTGGCGGTGTCGTGCTGCAGGAAATAGCTGCGGTCGATGTGGTCGGTGCTCTTGCTGCGGCCGCCCCGCAGGCGGCTGCTGTTGACCTCGTAGTCGCCCGTGGTCTCGCGCTGCACCTGCGCGCCGGTGAACCAGCGCCAGCCGTCCTCGCCGGGCAGGTCGGTCCAGTCGGTGGACAGCAGCTTGTTCTTGCGGTCCGCCGAGACCTTGCTGACGGCGCGCCAGCCGATGCCGGGCAACTGGTTGTGGATGTGGTCCACGCTCAGCCGCGGGCCGCTGTCGGTCGACAGGCCCACGCCGAACACCACCTTCTGCAGGGGTGCCTCGCGCACCTGGGCCACCACGGGCGCGGCCTGCGGGTCGGTGCCGTCGGTTTCCAGCGAGAGGAACACGGCGTCGTAGTAGCCGCTGCTGGCCAGCCGCATCTGCGCATCGAGCAACTGGGCTTCGCTGTAGTCGGCGCCCGTGGGCAGGCGGGCAATGCGGCGCGCACCGTCGGCGCTGTAGCGCTCGCCGCCCTGCACGCGCAGCGTGCCGAAGCGGTAGGGCGGTCCAGGGTCGTAGGTCACGCCCAGCTGGGCTTCGTTGCGGTCGGCGTCGATTTCCGCGCGGCTTTTGGCGATGCTGGCGGTGGGATAGCGGGTGGCCTGCAATTGGCGCAGGCCCTGGGATTTGGCGCCGTCCCAGGCGTCCTGCGTGAAGGGTTGGCCGGGTGCGAGCGACCAGCTGCGCTGCACGCGCGCGCGTCGGTTGGCGAACTGGGGCGAATCGGCCTCGGCGCCGGTGAAATCGATGTCGGCGCGGGCCACGCGGGTCTGCGGGCCGGGCTCCACCTCCACGGTGATGGTGCGCGGCGCGCCGGCGCTGCCGGGCGTCTCCTGCATCGTGATGGTGAGCGTGGGGCTGAAATAGCCCAGGGTGCCGAGCAACTCTCGCGCGTTGGACTCGGCCGCGCCCAGCAGGCGGGTGATCTCGCTCGACTGCAGGTCGGGCAGCTGGCGAAAGCGCTGCAGCTCCATGTGCCGCGTGAGGTATTCGCGCACGGCATCGGGTGCGCGCACTTCGAGCGAGAACGCATCGGGCCCGGTGCCGGCACCGGCATCGGACTGGATGGTGTTGTTGTCCACCGTGCCTTCCTTGGCGCCCGGCAGCAGGCTGCAGCCCTGCAGGGCCACCAGGCTCGAAAGCAGCAACGCCGGCCACAAGGCCGGCGTCGGAAATCGTCTCGAAGAATGCGTTGCGGGGAGGGACACGTAAAAGAGGGCTTGGTGGGGCTGGAAGGGGGTGCTGCCAGGCCGTCGCATCCGGGGTGCGCAACGGCAATTGGGGGCACTATGGCCTGAAAAACGCACCGCCGCTGTCAGACAGCGGCGCGCGCTGGGTGGTCCCGGCGGTCAGGCGGTCACTTGGACAGCAGCCGCATGGTTTCTTCCAGGCCCTTGAGCGACAGCGGATACATGCGCTGGCCCACGATCTGCTGGATGATGCCGATGCTCTGCCGGTACTGCCACACGCCCTGGGGCTCGGGGTTGATCCAGGCGAACCGGGGAAAGGCATGGATCAAACGCTGCAGCCACTCGGCGCCGGCCTCTTCGTTGTCGTATTCCACGCTGCCGCCGGGCTGCAGGATCTCGTAGGGGCTCATGGTGGCATCGCCCACGAAGATGAGCTTGTAGTCCTTGTTGTACTTGCGGATGATGTCCCAGGTCGGAAACTTCTCGGCGAAGCGGCGGCGGTTGTTCTTCCACATGAAGTCGTACACGCAGTTGTGGAAGTAATAGAACTCCAGGTGCTTGAACTCCGTCTTCACCGCGGAAAAGAGCTCTTCCACGCGCTGCACGTGCTCGTCCATGGTGCCGCCCACGTCCATGAGCAGCAGCACCTTCACGTTGTTGTGGCGCTCGGGAACCATCTTGATGTCCAGGTAGCCCGCGTTCGCCGCCGTGCTGCGGATGGTGTCCGGCAGATCCAGCTCCATCTCGTGCCCTTCGCGAGCGAACTTGCGCAGCCGCCGCAGCGCCACCTTGATGTTGCGCGTGCCCAGTTCCTGCGTGTCGTCGTAGTCCTTGTAGGCGCGCTGGTCCCACACCTTCACGGCGCTCTTGTTCTTGCCGGCGCCGCCGATGCGCACGCCCTGCGGGTTGTAGCCGCCGTGGCCGAACGGGCTGGTGCCGCCCGTGCCGATCCACTTGTTGCCGCCTTCGTGGCGCTCCTTCTGCTCTTCCAGGCGCTTCTTGAGCGTCTCCATCAGATCGTCCCAGCCCATCTTCTCGATGGCGGCCTTCTGCTCGGGCGTGAGTTCTCGCTCCAGGATCTTGCGCAGCCAGTCGGCGGGGATGTCCTTGCGGAAGTCGGCCACCATCTCCACGCCCTGGAAGTAGGCGCCGAAGGCCCGGTCGAACTTGTCGAAGTGCTTCTCGTCCTTCACGAGCACGGTGCGCGCGAGGTGGTAGAAGTCGTCCAGGCTCCAGGCGTCCTCGGAGTTCGGGCCTACCACGCCGGCCTGCAAAGCCTCCAGCAGGGTGAGGTATTCCTTCACCGAGACCGGCAACTGGCCGGCGCGCAGGGTGTAGAAGAAGTCGATCAGCATGGGTTGAAGCCTTTTAGCCCTGTGGCGCTTATTCCACTAGGGCATGCTGCTGCAAAAGGTATAGCAACTGGGCTTTGGCTTCCGGCCATTCGCCCGAGCGCATGCTGTACATCACCGTGTCGCGGATGGTGCCGTCGCGGCGCAGCGCGTGGCCGCGCAGCACGCCGTCTTTTTTTTGCACCCAGGCGCTCGATGGCGCGCTGCGAGGCGAAGTTGTAGTTGTCGGTGCGCCAGCCCACCGCGTGGCAGCCCAGCGTGTCGAAGGCGTGGCCCAGCAGCAGCAGCTTGCACGTGGTGTTGACGTGCGTGCGCTGCACGCTCTTGGCATACCAGGTGAAGCCGATCTCCACCCGCTTCACGGCCGGCACGATGTCGTGGTAGCTGCTGGTGCCCAGCACTTTGCCGGTGTCTTCCTGCACCACGGCGAAGGCGAAACGGTGGCCTTGCTCGCGGCCGGCCAGGGCGGTCTCGATGTAGGCGCGCACGTCCTGCGGCTCGGGGACGGAGGTGATGCGCAGCGTCCACAGCGCGCCATCGGTGGCCGCGGCGCGCAGGCCCTCTTCATGCGACAGCGCGAGGGGCTCCAGGCGGATGCCGCGATCGCGCAGGGTGACGGGTTCGACGAAAGCCATGGAAAGAATCACTCCTTGTCGCTGGGTGCGCGGCTGGCGCGCCAGCGCCGTGCCGCTTGCAGGCCGAAGCCGCCGCCCAGGCCCACGAGGGCGATGCCCGCCAGGCTGGACGGGCCGTAGCCCGAGGTGAAGATGTCAAAGCCCAGCAGGTGGCCGATCCAGTAGCCTGCGAGCGCGCCGCCCACGAAGCCCACGGCGTCGGACAGGCCCTCCATCAGCAGGCGGCGTGCGCTGCTCATCGCGGGCCCTTCATCGGTTGCGCTGGTTCATGAAGACCAGCTTCTCGAACAGGCCCACGTCCTGTTCGTTCTTGAGCAGGGCACCCACCAGCGGCGGCACGGCGACCTTGTGGTCGGCGCTTTGCAGGGCTTCGAGCGGAATGTCTTCGGCCACGAGCAGCTTGAGCCAGTCGATGAGTTCGCTGGTGGACGGCTTCTTCTTCAGGCCCGGCAGGCCGCGCACGTCGTAGAAGGTCTTCATCGCCACGGCGAGCAGTTCGGCCTTGAGCGTGGGAAAGTGCACGTCGACGATCTTGCGCATCGTCTCGGCTTCGGGGAACTTGATGTAGTGGAAGAAGCAGCGGCGCAGGAACGCGTCGGGCAGCTCTTTTTCATTGTTGGACGTGATGAAGACCAGCGGCCGGTGCTTGGCGCGGATGAGTTCGCGCGTCTCGTAGCAGTAGAACTCCATGCGGTCGATCTCGCGCAGCAGATCGTTCGGGAATTCGATGTCGGCCTTGTCGATCTCGTCGATCAGCAGCGCCACGGGCTGGTCCGCGGTGAAGGCCTGCCACAGCACGCCCTGCACGATGTAGTTGCGGATGTCCTTCACGCGCTCGCTGCTGTCGGCATCGCCCAGTTGGCTGTCGCGCAGGCGGCTCACGGCGTCGTATTCGTACAGCCCCTGCTGCGCCTTGGTGGTGGACTTGATGTGCCACTGCAGGAGCGGCATGCCCAGCTCGCGCGAGACCTCTTCGGCCAGCATGGTCTTGCCGGTGCCGGGCTCGCCCTTGACGAGCAGCGGGCGCTGCAAGGTGATGGCCGCATTCACTGCGAGCATCAGGTCCTGGGTGGCAACGTAACTCTGTGAGCCTTGGAATTTCATGGGCCGTAAATAGGGTAATCGTTGATAAAAGGCCTGGAAAGGCGCTGGCTATAATCGTTTTCTGCCCGAGCACCGACAAACTTCCACGAGATTGTGCGCGCAAAATGAACAAGAAGTTGACCACGATATTTGCCCTGGCTGTCGCTTGCGTGACCGCGGTTTCGCAGGCCCAGGAGACCAAGGGCGATGCCAAGGCGGGCCAGGGCAAGGTCGCCATGTGCATCGGTTGCCACGGCATCCCGGGCTACCAGGCCAGCTTTCCCGAAGTGCACAAGGTGCCCATGATTTCGGGGCAGGGCGAGCGCTACATCGCCTCGGCCCTGAACGCCTACAAGAAGGGCGACCGCAAGCATCCGACCATGCGCGGCATTGCCGACTCGCTCACCGACCAGGACATCGCCGATGTGTCCGCGTACTACGCGGCCCAGGTGCGCGAGGGCGCCAACCTGCCGGCCAAGCCCACCCGCGAGCCGAGCGTGCAGGTGGCGCAGCTGCTGCAAAAGGGCGCGTGCGTGTCCTGCCACGGCGATAACTTCGCCAAGCCCATCGATCCGTCGTATCCCAAGATTTCAGGCCAGCATGCGGACTATCTGTTCGTGGCGCTCAAGGCCTACAAGGCCGACCCGAACAACGCGCACCTGGGCCGCTCCAACGCCATCATGGCGGGCATTGCCAAGCAGTTCACGAATGCCGAGCTGAAGGCGCTGGCGGGCTACATCGGTTCGCTCGACGGCGAGCTGCAGGTGGTGCCTCAGTCGCGTTTTCGCTGACCGTCGCGCACCGGGGGCTCGCCCCGCGGCTGTCCATCCCAACCCGCCTTCTGGCGGGTTTTTCTTTGGCTGGAAGATGGCTCAGGCCATGCCATGGGGCGGGTGCGCAGCAGGGCCGATGGAGGTCCGGATCGGCGTGGAGGGGCGTTATATTTTGGTGTGCCCTGTCTTTCGTTTCATCCCATCAACGCATCTCCATGAGGCCAACGCATGAGCATTTCCGTCGCCAATCGCCCAATACAGAATTCCTCTGCCCTGTCGGAGTCGGGGCGGCTGGCCCTGGCTTTCGTGGATGGCGGGCTGCAATGGCTGGACTGGGCCATCGCTTCGCCCGGGGCCCATTACCACTTCCCCGATGAGACCGCCCTGCTGGATGGCACGCAGAAAGGCCTGCACGGGTCTCCCATGGCGCTGCTGCCCCGCTTGGGGCTGGCGGTCAGCCCGGTCAAGCTGATGACGCTGGGATTGAGCGACCTTCGCACCCTGGCGCTTGCCGAAGCCGGCGATGCCAGCCCTGCAGTGGTCGCGCAGGTCCAGCGCGTCCTGCAAGAGCATCGGCTGCTCACCGCCGCGGACCTGCGCAATGCGCAGGCGTTCCTGGCCTCGCTGGGCGTGGCGGGGGCCCCGGCGTTCCAGTGCATCGATTTCATGGACTGGGTGGCGCTGTGCGAATTGCCGGGCGGATCCTTTGGCGGGCCCGCGCCCGCGCCCTCGCAGCCGCTGCAGTCGGAGGCCGCGACATTCGGCGTGGATCAGGCGCGCACGCCCCGCGAGTTCGCCGACTACTACCGCGTCTATTTGCACCTGGCGGCCCATCTGCCCGAACTTGCGCAGGCGTCCGCGGCACAACGCAGCGAGGTGGCGCAAGCGGCGCTGTACGCCTTGCTGCCGGCACTTCTCGGCGCGCTCGATGGTCCGGTGCTGAGTGCGGTGCCGACGGCGCCGGCGGAGGTGCGGATGGCGGTGCACAGCTGGCTGGCAATGGGCAGGCGCATCGGCTTTTCCCGGCCGTCCGAGGGCGTTCGGTGCATTGTCGAGGGCACCAAGTACCGGGGTGAGACCGGCGCGGCGGCCGCGCGGATCGTCGACACGGCCCTTCAGCAGGCGATGGCGGTGCTGGCCGCCAATGACCTGCGGTCGGCGCGGCTGGGCCAGGACGGGGCGACGATGGCCGCGCCGGTCGGCCCTGCGAACGCGCAGGTCGAGTTGCAGGTGTCCAGCGCTGGCCTCGTTTCCCTGACGCGCCTCGGCGGCACGGACGCATAGCCACCGCTGCAGGCCCGTCCGGGGCCCTGCGGGGTTCTCATTCGCGCGGGGACAGGTCGATGAGTTCCAGCGGTGCCGGCCGGCCGAAGTGGTAGCCCTGGGCCTGGGCGCAGCCCATGGCGCGCAATTGGCGGGCCTCACCCTCGGTTTCCACGCCCTCGGCCACCACGGCCACGCCGAACCCCTTGGCGATGTGCAGCACGGCGGTCACGATGGCCGCGTCCTGGGGTGAATGCAGCAGGTTGCGCACGAAGCGCTGGTCGATCTTCAGGCAGTCGAACGGCAGCCGGCTCAGGTAGGCCAGCGAGGAATACCCCGTACCGAAATCATCGATGGCGATCTTCACGCCCAGGGCGCGGATGGCGGCCAGGCGCGCCTGCGTCACGCCGTCGTCTTCGATCAGCACCGATTCGGTCAGCTCCAGCGTGAGGTGGTCCGGCGGAAGTCTGCTGTCGCGCAGCACCTGCTGCAGCGTGGCGGGAAAGTCCGACTGGATGAGCTGGCGCGCGGACACGTTCACATGGATGTCGAATCCCTCCGGCAGACGGGGCAACTGGTCCGCGATGGCCTGCGTGGCCGCGCGCAGCACCCAGTCGCCCAAGGCCAGGATGAGGTCGGATTCCTCGGCGATGGGAATGAACGTGCCGGGCGGCACCAGCCCGCGCGTGGGGCTGTTCCAGCGCACCAGGGCTTCCGCCCCTGTGACGCGCCCGCTGGCCAGGTCGATCACGGGCTGGTAGTGCACGAGGAACTGGCCTTTTTCCAGCGCCTGGCGCAGTTCGATGGCGAGCCGCGTGCGCTCCATCGACTGCTCGACCATGCAGGGCTCGAACACCACGCACTGGTTGCGGCCGCGCCGCTTGGCCTCGCCCAGCGCGATGCTGCCGTTGCGCAGCCATTCCGCCAGATGCTCGCCCGCCAGCGAGCCCGCGACCACGCCCACCGAGGCATTGAGCATGACCTCGTCCGCTCCCACGGAAAACGGGGTGGAGAACAGGCCCAGCACGGCCTTGCCGATGGTGTCTTCCGCCACCGCGTGCCCGTCCAGGTGCAGCAGCGCGAATTCGTCGCCGCCCAGCCGCGCCATCAGCACGGTGGCTGGCAGGTGCTGGCGCATGCGCTCCGCGATGGCCTGCATCAGCCGGTCGCCGGTGCCGAAGCCCACGCTGTCGTTGATGGCGCGAAACGCATCCAGCCCCACCAGGCTCAGCACGGCCCAGCGCGGGGATTTCCAGTCGGCTTTCTCCAGCAGGCCGCGCCGGGTGAGCAGGCGGGTGAGGGGGTCGCTCAGCAACTGCTCGCGCATCTGCTGGAAGGACTGGCGCAGCCGGTCGGCCATCTGGTTGAAGGCCTGGATGAGCGTCGTGGTCTCGCGCAGCGCGCTGGTGTGCGGCAGCAGACCCGGTTCCCAGTCGCCGCGCGACAGGCGGTTGGCGGCATCGGCCGTGAGCAGGATGGGGCGCGCCACGCGCTGCACCGCCCACAGCCCCAGCAGCAGCCCGAGCAGGGCAATGCCGCTCGCCGCCAGAATGGAACGGCGGCTGATGACGCGCGTGTCGCCCAGCAGGTCGGACTCTGGGAGCAGCACGACGATGCGCCAGTCGATGCCGGGCTGCTGCGTGAACGGGGTCACGCGGGCGAAGTAGCGTTCGCCGTTGTGCGCGAACTGAAAGTCGATGCCCGCATCGGAGCGGGCGTGGGGCAGGGCGGCGGCGGCGGCGCGGATGGGGCGCGCTGGCGCTCCGGCC
>NZ_BAAJYS010000155.1:0-8695 GCF_057543315.1 Acidovorax sp. KPB24-07 | reverse complement strand
ACGCACGGCGGCACCGTGGTGGGCCAGGTCGTGAAGACCATGGGCGGCATCGATGCCTCGGCCCGCAAGATCGTGGACATCATCGGCGTGATCGACGGCATTCGCCTTCCAGACCAACATCCTGGCGCTGAATGCCGCCGTCGAGGCCGCACGGGCCGGCGAGCAGGGCCGCGGCTTCGCGGTGGTGGCCAGCGAGGTGCGCAGCCTGGCCGGCCGCTCGGCCGACGCGGCCAAGGAGATCAAGGCCCTCATCGGCAACTCGGTCGAGAAGGTGGCGGCCGGCTCCCGCCTGGTGCAGGACGCGGGCACGACCATGGAAGAGATCGTGAGCAGCGTGCAGCGCGTGAGCGACATCATCGGGGAGATCACCGCTGCCACCTCCGAGCAGTCGGACGGCATCCGCCAGGTGAACACCGCCGTCAACCAGCTCGACCAGATGACCCAGCAGAACGCGGCCCTGGTGGAGGAATCCGCAGCCGCCGCGGAAAGCCTGAACGACCAGGCCAGCCGCCTGGCGGCGACGGTGGCGCGGTTCCGGCTCAATGCGATGGGTAGCGCGGGACTGGCACGGGGGGCGCTTGCTGCGGCCCCGGGGTCTGGAGCGCCGCGCCTTCAATGAGAAAGCGCAGGTGCAGGCCGGGTGACAACCCGCTTGCCGAAACCGCACGCCATCGAGGCGCCGGGCCTATGGCCTGGCCAGCGTTTTCAGCAGCTGCTCTTCCATGGCGTCCACTGCCGCGGAGTGCCTGGATGCCTTGCTGCGCAGCGCGGCCACTTCCATGGAAATCAAGGGCGGCAGCTCGAATCCCGCGGGCAGGCTCTGCAATACCTGGAGATGGGCAGGCACGCTGCAGTGGGTAAAAACCGCGACGGCAAGGCCGCTTTCCACCGCGGCCAGTTGTCCTGCTAGGCTCGAGCTGTGGTACACGACCCGGTAGGCCCGGCGATGGGCCGCGAGGCTGGACAGCGCCGCGGTCCTGGCCATGCTGCCTTCCTCGTAGACGGCAATGGGCAGCGGGGTCTTGCGCCACACCTCATGCTGCGCAGCGCCGGCCCAGACCAAGGGCTCCTGAAAGAGAAGCCGGCCCCGTTTCGGCTTGTCGCGGGACACGAGCGCCAGGTCCAACTCACCCCGTACCACCTTGGGGATGAGCGAAGTGGATTGCTCGCAGGTCAACTCGATCTCCACCCCCAGGTAGCGGCCCGCAAAGCTGCGCAACACCGGTGTCAGGTAGGTCGATGCATAGTCATCGGGAACGCCGAGCCGCACGCGCCCGGACAGGTCCGGCCCGAAAAGCGCCGTCTGCGCCTCCGTCTGAAGGGCCAGCATGCGGCGCGCATAGCCCAGCAGCTCGGCGCCCGCTGGCGTCAGTTGCAGGTGGTGCGGCCCGCGCAGCAGCACCGGCCGTTCCAAGGCGGCCTCCAGTTTCTTGATCTGCATGCTCACGGCCGCCTGGGAGCGGTGAACCAGGGGTGCTGCCGCCGAAAGCGAGCCCGCATCCACGACCGCCACAAAGGCGCGCAGCCAGTCGATTTGCAGATCGGGGTAGGTCATTGAATGCGCTCGATCCTCTTTGAATTCGATTGTCGAATACTAAGCGATTGAACTATTTGCTTTACGGCAGCCCGCTGCGGCATGAGCATCGGGACATGGACCACAAGCCTTCCGCCACGTTTCAACCATCGCTCCCCCCCGAGGTGGGCGCTTGTGCCAAGCGGGAAGCGCAGGGCCAATGGCTGATGATCGCGGGCGGCCTGCTGCTGGGCACCGTCGGCGTGTTCGTCGAAGAGGCAAATCAACACCCTCTGGTGACCGTGCTGTTTCGCTGCGCATTCGGAGCGCTGGCGTTGCTGGCATGGGGCATGGCAACCGGCCGAACCCGAGAGCTTCCCCTGCGCGGTCGCAGCGGGTGGATCGTCTGCGCGACGGGCTGCCTGATGGTCGTGAACTGGGCGCTGTTCTTTGCCGCCATACCGCGCACGTCGATTGCCGTCGCGACGGTGGTCTTCCACATTCAGCCGGTGTGGATCATGGTGTTCGGTGCGCTGGTGCTCCGCGAGCATGTCACTGCGGCGCAGAAAGCGGCAACCGCCGTGGCATTGGGCGGTCTGGTCTTGACGACCGGCCTGTGGGGCAGTGGCTCCGTGGCCGGCGCATCGGGGGTGGACTATCTCACGGGTTTGCTGATGTGCCTGGGCGGATCGCTCAGCTATGCGGGCGTGACGATCATCGCCAAGACAGAGAAGGTCGTCACCCCGTTCGCGCTGGCGTGGTGGCAGTGCGCGGTGGGAACGCTGGTGCTGCTATGGGTTCCATGGGCACATGGTTGGCCCTCGGACGCCGCCGCATGGGCCTGGCTGGCCGGACTGGGCGTGCTGCATACCGGTCTGGCCTATGCCATTTTGTTCACGGCAATGGCCTGCCTGACTCTGGGCAGGGTCGCTGTGCTGCAGTATGTCTATCCATTGACGGCAGTGCTGCTGGATTGGGCGGTCTATGGCCGGATGCTGAGCGCGACCCAACTGGCAGGCGTCGGCCTGATGGCTCTGGCGCTCTTCGTCATCAAGACCCGATAGCCCGGTCACGCGACTTGGAGTGGAAGGCGCGCCCGCATGCCGCGCCAAGAGTCCTCTCGCGAAAGATGTT
Source organism: Acidovorax sp. KPB24-07 (assembly GCF_057543315.1). Classification (NCBI taxonomy): domain Bacteria; kingdom Pseudomonadati; phylum Pseudomonadota; class Betaproteobacteria; order Burkholderiales; family Comamonadaceae; genus Acidovorax; species Acidovorax sp. KPB24-07. The sequence continues at coordinate 6,048 of NZ_BAAJYS010000155.1, read as the reverse complement.
TTGGCGGCCGGCTTCTGCCGACACGCCCGTCAGAGGCCATTCGCCAGGCTTTGCAGATGGAGGCACCCGGCAGCTTCTGCGAACCTGCAGGGTTGCAGTGGCACGGGCACCGCCCTGCCCGGCTCACGGCTGCCCGTCGAACGACTCCACACTGTCTGGCAGGCCCACCCAATCGTGACGACGCCGTGTCCAGATCTGGCGCTGCGGGGTGCCCAGCTCTTGCCGTTGCTTCAAAGTGCCGATCCGCAACGAGTAGGACTGCGGATTCTCGAGCGCACAGGCATACAGCGAACTCCCGCAGACTTCGCAAAACGCGAGCAGGCGCTGGTTGCCGCTGGCGGCTGTCTTGGTGTAGGTGCGGGGCTGCCCCTTGATCAGCCGGAACCCGTCTGCCGGCGCGGCGATGTTTGCCCGGAAGGCGGAGCCGGATTGGGCTTGGCAGTCCGCGCAGTGGCAGACCGTCGTGGTGCCAGGCTGTACCTGCGCTTCGTATTCGATGGCGCCGCAGTAGCAGCTTCCTTCAACCTTCATCGTTGGCTCCTTTGGCCTTGGTGTCGGATTGCCACTTCACTCCTGCGGCAGATGGCACACCGCTTCCACGTTGTGACCATCCGGCCCGATGACGAAAGCGGCGTAATAGTGCGGGTGGTAGTGCAGGCGCAGTCCGGGAGGGCCATTGTCCTGCCCCCCGGCTTCGATCGCCGCACGATGGAACGCGTCCACCTGGCGCCGGCTTTCCGCCGTGAACGCCAGGTGCAGCGGGCTCGGCCGGTCTTCGGCATCGTAGATCCAGAGCGAGGGTTTGCCGTTCTTGCCCAGGCCTGCCCCGTGCGGCCCCTTCATGGCGACGGCGATCCCCAGGGGCGCCAGTGCGCGCAGGAAAAAGGATGCACTGGCCTCGCTGTCGCTGGAGCGGATACCGATGTGGTCGAACATGAGAACTCCCGTTCGGGGATGTGAGGGTGGAGGCCGGCCCCTTCGGCCCCGTTTCCGCCAAGCCCGCCCACGTCGGTTGTAGCGGCTGGCTTGCCAATCTGCATTGCGGCAGATCAATTCAGGCCGAAGTGCAGGACCCGGTCGCCACAGCGGTCATCCTCGCCTCAACGGATCTTGTACAGCACCGCCGCGCCGGGCCTGGGTTCGAAGGCCGGCACGGTGCGTTGTTTCAGGGGGGCGCCCTTGGCATCCCAGACCAGCGTCTCCACCGGGTACTCGTCCTTGCGGGTCATGGCGCCGATCTGCTGGACGATCACGGCCGAAGCAGCCGCCACTTCCGGGTTCCATGCGAACACGCCGACCCTGCCGTAGAACACGGCCGGCGCGTCGGCATCAAGGCGACGGTCCGGGCACATCACCAGGCCGCGGTCCCGCATGACCCGCAATGCGCCGACGGGCACGGCCTTGACCGTGGGCGTGGTGCGCTCGGTGCTGTGGCCGGGGCAGACATTGGCTGAGCGGGTCACCATGTCTTCGGCCACCTGCCGGTCGGACTGCGCGAATGTGGGCAGGGTCGCACCAGACAGGGCGAGCAAAGCGAAAGCGGACTTCCAATGCATGGGGTGAAAACTCCTTGTGGGGTAAAACTCCAAACCTTGCAGCCGCACTGGAGGGGGCGGCTGCGAAGGACGCGATCAGATCCTATCAACCCGGTCGCCGGGCGCTGCCCAGGGAGGGGACAGGGGCAGGCTCCCCCGCCCGCTCCCCCACCCCTGGCCTCACTTCACCAGCGCCAGCAAATCCTTGAAGGCCGGGTGTTCCGCCGTGCGCGCCCATTCGAAGATGACCATCTCCGTCGTAACCAGTTCGGCGCCCGCGCCGGCCAGGCGGTCAAAGGCGGCGTCGCGGTTGCGCTCGGTGCGGGAGCCGCAGGCGTCGGTCACCACGCACACGTCGAATTCGTCCTCCAGCAGGTCCAGCGCCGTCTGCAGCAGGCACACATGGGCCTCGCAGCCGGCGATCACGATGGCGCCAGGCTCTTCGGCCGTGGGCTGGGGTTTCTGCAGGTGCTTGGGCAGGCTGCGGGCGTTGCCGGCAGGCGGCTTCGGCTCGGGGCGCAACCATTCGCCCAGGCCTTCCTCGGCCGCGCTGAAATGCATCTTGGCCAGGGTCTTGCGGCACAGCGCACGCAGCGCCGGATCGTTGGGCCCCAGGCGCGAGGGGTTTTGCTCGGTGCCCCATACCGGCACCTCCATCAACTGGGCCGCCCGGGCCAGGCGCAGCGCGTTGGCCAGCACGGCCGGGCCTTCGAAAATGGCGGGCATCAGGCGTTCCTGGTAATCGACCAGGACGAGTTGGGATTCGGAGGCGTCGAGCAGCATGGGCGGGGTGCGCTGGGCAAAAGGTGAAAGATGCGGGGATTGTCGCAGCCGTGCCTGGCGCAGGTTCCTTGGGGGCGTGCGACGGGGGTGGACCGGCGCGGGAACGCCCGATCCGCCCAGTGGTAGTCAGCGCGTCAGGCGCAGCAGCCGGCCCTGGGGGCCATCGGTCAGCAAGTACAGCCAGCCGTCCGGACCCTGGCGCACGTCGCGGATGCGTTCGGCCAGGCCGCCGAGCAGGTATTCGTCGCGCACCACCTTGCCGTTCGCCAGCTCCAGCCGGTGCAGCCGGCTGAACTTGAGCGAGCCGATGAACAGGCTGCCCCGCCAGTCGGCACCGTAGCGGTCGCTGGTCAGGAAGGCCATGCCCGAGGGCGCGATGGACGGCACCCAGTAGTGCAGCGGTGGCTCCATGCCCGCCTTGTGCGTCAGCCCTTCACCGATCTTGCCGCCGCCATAGTTTTCGCCGTAGGTGACGACCGGCCAGCCGTAATTGCGGCCGGCCTGGGGCACATTGATTTCATCGCCCCCCTGCGGGCCGTGCTCGTGGATCCACAGCCGACCGTCCGGGGCGATGGTCGCGCCCTGCGGGTTGCGGTGGCCCCAGCTCCAGATTTCTGGCAGCGCGCCGGCGCCGGTCGGGTTGCCCGGACCTGGCGAACCATCGGGCTGCACATGGATGATCTTGCCCAGGTGGCCGTCGAGCTTTTGGGCGTCTTCCTTGCGGGAGGAGCGCTCGCCCACGGCCAGAAAGAGGGACCCGTCCCGGGCCTGCGCAATGCGGCAGCCGAAGTGCAGCGAGCTCTGCACCTTGGGCCGTTGGCTGAAGATCACCCGCACGTCGGTCAAGGCAGTTTCGCCGGGGGGCAGCACCGCGCTCGCCATGGCGGTGCTGTTGCCGGTCTCGCCCTGCGGCGCAGGCTCGGAGTAGCAAAAGAAGATGCGCCGGTTGCGTTCGAAATCCGCGTCGGTGACCACATCGAGCAGGCCGCCCTGCCCGCCGAACACGACCGGCGGCAGGCCGGACACGGGCGAATGGATCCGGCCATTGGCCTCGATCACCCGCAGACGGCCGGAGCGCTCCGTCACCAGGAACCGTCCGCCCGGAAGGAACGCCACCGCCCAGGGGTTGGCGAGATCCTGGGCCACAGTCACCGCCTGGCCTTGCGTCTTTGCTGCCTGCGGCACGACGGGACGAGCCGGTTGGGCGCGGGCCTCCACGCCGGACACCATTGCCGCAGCGCCAGATGTAACCAATAACAGCCCGTAAAAAACAGAAGACAGAGAGCCAGATTTATCGAATTTCATACAGCGGAAATTTTGTAACACAAGGACCTGCCAGTCATCGCGTGCCCAGGGAAAAGTAGGACTCGCCGAATTTCGTTGCGAGAGGGAAGAGCATGCCACGCAGCCGCTTCATAGCCAAAAGCCATGGGGCTTTGGTTTTGCGACACTTTTTGCTAATGGAAGCCGGAACATGCGTGATAACCTCGCGCCCCATGTCTCGATGGATCTGCCTCTTGTTGCTGGCCTGCGCCAGCGCCCACGCCGCCCCCAACAATGCGCCCTACGATGATTTAGACCGTCTTGTCCGCGAAAGGACCATGCTTTCGCAATTCCAGGAAGCCCGGCACAACGTGCAGGACAAGGCTGGAGAAGTCGTTGCCACGGCAATGGGATTTCTCGGCGTGCCCTACCGCCGGGGTGGCAATGACGTCGAAACCGGTTTTGATTGCAGCGGCTTCATCCGCACGATCTACGGCAAGGCGGCGGGCCTGGTGCTCCCGCGCCGGGCTGACCAGCAAGCGGCCGCCACCGAGAAGATCGAGAAGAAAGACCTTCAACCGGGCGACCTCGTCTTCTTCAACACCATGCGCCGCGCTTTCAGCCATGTGGGCATGTACGTGGGTGACGGCAAGTTCATCCACTCGCCCCGCAGCGGTGCGGAAGTCCGCGTGGAAGACATGGGCGCCTCTTACTGGCAGCGGCGCTTCAACGGCGCCCGCCGCGTGAGTACCGAAGACGGCGGCAAGGACGGCTCCGCCAACTGAGCGCTCTGGCGTGGTGCACCGCGTGCGCATGGTGAAGCCGCCTGGGCCTGTCAGGGTTTGATGACGGTCGTTGTTTCCGTGCTGCGAATGGGTTCGCCCACCACATTCACGGGACGGGCATCGGGATTGCGCAGCATTTCCTTGGCGGCAGCCATGTCGGCCTGGTAGCGCGCCCGGGCCTGTGATTCGCACGACTTGCGGGCACCCGCTTCACCCGCACGGCATTCTTCCAAACCCACTTTCAAACCACCGCCCGCTTCACGGATCGCGGTCTGATAGCGTTGCGCAGGGGTGGTGTCCGGCCGTGCGCCGCGATCCAGCGATGCCTGATCGCTCTGTGCGAGGGCCGTGGAGGGCAGCATGGCGCCCCCGGTGGCCGCGGCCAGCGCCAACACGGTGGCGGACAAGAAAGTGCGGGGGGATCGGATGGGCATGGGCTTTCCTTTCTTTTCTTGTGGGAGAGCCATGACCTTATCCAGCCCGCAATTCGCCAGGCGCGGGATTCACGCGCGTCGGCTTGTCGGCCGGCTCCCACACCCCGCACGCCGCTTACCCGCTGCCTGATCTTCCCCGAAACCCCCTATCTTCGGCCTGCAGCACAGTGCGCCTCGTCCGACATGGCGCCTTGGGGGCCGCCGGGTAGATTCGCCCTATCTCAACCAGAAAGTGCCTGCCCATGTTTTCCGTCCTCGGTGTTCTTCTCGTCGGTCTCGTGGTGGGCTTGCTCGCCCGTGCGCTCAAGCCAGGGGATGACAAGCTCGGCTGGATCATGACGGCGCTGCTCGGCGTGGCCGGGTCATTCCTGGCCACCTACATCGGACTCGCCATGGGCTGGTACCAGGAGGGCGAGCCAGCCGGCTGGATCGCCTCCATCCTGGGCGCGATGCTGCTGCTGGTGGTGTACAGCTTCTTCAAGAGCAAGAACTGAAAGGCGGCCGCCCCGTGGCGAAACGTGTTCCCAGCGCCTCGGCCCTGGCCGGCAACGACCCCGATCTGCTGGCAGCCGTGCAGCGCAGCCGGCGCCTGCTGCACCGGCGCGCACTGATGGCCGCCGCGGCGGGCACCGTGCCCATTCCGGGCCTCGATTGGGCGGTGGACGCGGCCTTGCTGTCCCGACTGGTGCCGCAGATCAATGCGGAGTTCGGCCTGACGCCCGAGCAGATCGACCGGCTCACGCCCCACAAGCGCGAGCAGGTGCAGAAGGCGGTCGGCCTCATCGGGTCGGCCTTGATCGGCAAGTTCGTCACCCGCGAGCTGGTGATCCGGGCCACCCAGGCCGTGGGCATGCGTCTTACGGCCAAGCAGGCGGCCAAATATGTGCCGCTGGCCGGCCAGGCCGTGGCGGCCGTCCTGGGCTACACCACGCTGCGCCTGCTCGGCGAGCAGCACCTGCGCGATTGCGTGGAAGTCGCCAAGGCGGCCCAACTCACCCTGCCGGCGCCACAGGCCGATTCGAAGCGCTGAATCCCCGCCCGGCGGCCCAGCATTCGAACGCGGCCGCTCGCCCGGCACAATGGCCGCCCATGCCGCCGCGCCCCCCCGCTGACTCCCCTCGCGCCAAGCGCCCTTCCGTTGCCTCGGCTGCGCGCGAGCACGCGATCGGCGCCTGGGTCTCCGCGCTGCCAGCGCCGGGCCGATGCCGCCACGCTGGCGCGGCTGCCCACCCTGTCCGATGCCGAGGC
>NZ_BAAJYS010000154.1:0-8770 GCF_057543315.1 Acidovorax sp. KPB24-07 | reverse complement strand
GCCGGCGTTGTTGACCAGGATGTCCAGGCCGCCCAGCGCCTCGACCGCGCGCTCGACCAGCGCGGTGGCCGCGCTGGCGGTGCCGATGTCGGCCGGCACGTAGACCGCGCGGCGGCCCAGTGCCTGGATCTGTTCGATGAGTTCGCGCGGACCGCCATCGGGCTTGCGGCCATTGAGCACGACGTCGGCGCCCTCGCGGGCGAAGCGCAGCGCGATCGCGGCACCGATGCCCTGGGTGCTGCCGGTGACGAGGGCGGTTTTCTGGGAAAGGCGTGGCATGGGAATGGTCGGTGGGAGTGAAGGACAGGCCGGCGGGCGAGGCGCCGGGCGATGTGCCATTTCATCCTCGTTGGGCCGCCCGCTGTGTCAGCCAATGGCGCAAGGCCCGGAGCGCGGCGGCTTTTCCCGCGCCGGCCGGCGCTCAGGGGCGCCCGAGTCGTCCCGCACCCCGGGACAACCACGGCGCATGCGGGTTCACGCGGCCATGGCGGTCCCCGGCTTTGGCCCCGCAGGCTGGATTCCGAACCAGATCGAATACATGGCGGGCAGGAAGACCAGTGTCAGCACCGTCCCCGCCAAGGTGCCGCCGATCAGGGTGTACGCCAGCGTTCCCCAGAAAACCGAATGCGTGAGCGGAATGAACGCCAGGACGGCCGCCAAAGCGGTCAGGATGACCGGGCGGGCCCGCTGCACGGTGGCCTCCACGACGGCGTGGAACGGGTCGAGTCCCTCCTGTTCGTTGTGCTGGATCTGCCCGATCAGAATCAGGGTGTTGCGCATCAGGATCCCCGACAGTGCGATCAGCCCGACGAGCGCGTTGATGCCGAACGGTTGTTGGAACACCAGGAGCATGGGCACGACGCCGATCAGGCCCAGCGGGCTGGTCAGGAACACCATCACCATCGCGGACATCGAGCGTACCTGCAGGATGATGATCATCAGGGTCACGGCGATCATGATCGGGAACAGGGGAATCATCGCCGCCATCGCTTTGCCGGACTCCTCGATGGCGCCTGCTTCATCGATGCGGTAGCCCGCTGGCAATGCATCCTTGATCGGCTGCAATTTCCGGGAGATCGCTGTGGACACGTCCGGTGGCTGCAGGTCCTCCGCAATGTCGCCCCGTACCGTGATGGTCGGCATGCGGTCGCGGCGCCGCAGGATCGGTTCTTCCATGCGGATCTCGAACTCGCCCAATTGCGAGAGCGGAATTCGCTGGCCCGTCACCGTCGTGAGCGTGAAGTCCGCAACCTTTGCCGGGTCCAGACGGTTCGCGCCAGCGGACCGGGCCGTGATCTGGACCGTGCGGATGTCTTCGCGCACCGATGTCACGGGCACGCCGCTGAGCAGGAACTGCAATTGCTGGGCAACCCCGGCCGATGTCAGGCCGACGGCCTGCAGGCGGTCTTGCTGCAGCTTGAAGTGCAGTGCCGGGGTGCGAACGCCCCAGTCCACGTTCACCGTGCGCATCATCGGATCCGACTGCATCGTCTCTTGCATCTGCGATGCGATCACGCGCAGCTTTGCGGGGTCGGGTCCCGAAACGCGGTAGGCCACCGGAAAAGGCGAGTAGGGGCCGAACACCAACTGCGTGACGCGAACCCTGGCCTCGGGGGCGAGCCCCTGGGCAATCGCATCGCGCAGGCGCGCCTTGAGGGCTTCGCGCTCATCCTGGTTGTCGGTGCGCACCACGATCTTCGCGAACGACGGGTCCGGCAGTTCCGGCGAGATGGCCAGGAAGAAACGGGGCGCACCCTGGCCGACGTAGGCCGTGACGATTTTCGACTCGGGCTGTTTTGACAGCCACGTTTCCACTTTTTCCGTGGCCACGCTGGTCTGATCAATTGACGTGCCATACGGCATCTGGATTTCCACCAGCACTTCGGGGCGGTCCGATGTCGGGAAGAACTGCTTTTTCACGACGCCCATGCCCAGTACGGCCAGCACCATCGCCAGTACGACGGCGGCCACCACGAGCCACTTGCGCGCGATGACGCTTTCCAGCGTGCGGCGAAAGCGGGCGTAGCGCGGCGTGTCGTACATCGCAGCGTGGCCACCTTCGATTTTCTTCAGGTCTGGCAGCATCTTCACGCCCAGGTAGGGCGTGAACACCACCGCGACCACCCAGGAGACGATCAGCGCGATGCCCACGATCCAGAACATGTTGCTGGTGTATTCGCCCGCGGTAGAGCGCGCGAAGCCGTTGGGCATGAAACCCACGGCGGTGACCAGCGTTCCCGAGAGCATCGGCGCTGCGGTGTGGCTCCATGCGTAGGCGGAAGCGGCCGTGCGGCTGAAGCCTTCCTCCATCTTCACCACCATCATCTCGATCGCAATGATGGCATCGTCCACCAGCAGGCCCAGTGCGAGGATGAGCGAGCCGAGCGTGATGCGGTCGAAGTTCTTGCCGGTGGCCGCCATGATCACGAACACCGCGGCCAGCGTGAGGGGCACGGCGGCGGCCACCACCACGCCCACGCGCCAGCCCATGCTGACGAAGCAGACCACCATCACAACCACGAGGGCCGCGAAGAACTTGACCATGAATTCATCCACCGAGGCACTGATGTTCACGGATTGATCGGTGACCTTGGACAGGGCCATGCCCAACGGCATGCCGGCGTTGATCGCTGTCACCTCGGTGTCCAGCGCCTTGCCCAGGTCGAGGCCGTTCCAGCCATCGCGCATGACCACGCCGATCAGCAATGCCGGTTCTCCGCCGTTGCGGATCAGAAAGGTCGAGGGGTCTTCGTAGCCACGCTTGACGGTGGCAATGTCCGAGAGCACCACCGTGCGGCCCTGCGCGGCGATCGGTGTGTTGCGGATTTTCTGCAGTTCGTCCAGCGCGCCATCGATGCGGATGAAGATCTGCGGGCCCTTCGTTTCGATGGAGCCCGCGGGGGTCAGCGCGTTCTGGTTGTTCAACGCGGTGAATATCTCCTGCGGTCCGATGCCCAGCGTTGCCAGCCGCTCGTGTGAGAACTCGACATAGATGCGCTCGGATTGCTCGCCAATGATGTTGATTTTCTTGACCCCTGGCACGTGCAGCAGGCGCTGCCGCAGCGCTTCCGCATCGCGGGCCAGTACCCGCTGCGGCTCGCCCTGCGCCTTGAGGGCATACAAGGCGAACGTGACGTCGGCGTATTCGTCGTTCACCATCGGGCCGATCACGCCGCCCGGGAGGTTGCGGGCCTCGTCGCCGAGTTTCTTGCGCGCCTGGTAGAACTCTTCCTGCACCGTGGACGGCGGGGTCGAGTCCTGTAGCGTGAGGGTGGTGAACGCCAGTCCTGGCCGGGTGAATGTTTCGGTGCGGTCGTACCAGCGCAGTTCCTGCAACCGCTTTTCGAGCTTTTCAGCCACCTGATCCTGCATTTCCTGCGCTGTTGCACCAGGCCATGCCGTGACGATGGTCATCACCTTGACGGTGAAGGCGGGGTCCTCGGCGCGGCCCAGTTTCAGGAAAGAGACCACGCCCGCCAGCGAGATCAGGAGGATCAGGAAGAGCGTGATGGAGCGCTCGCGGACCGCCAGCGCGGAAAGGTTGAAGCGTCCCTCACTCACGGCCGGCTCCCGCAGGCGCCAGCGTCTTCACCGGCACTGCGTCTGCCAAGCGGACCGAGGCTCCTTCACGCAGCAGGTGGGCCCCAAGCGCCACGATCGTGTCGCCTTCCTTGAGCGAGCCCGTGACATAGGCCTGGTCGTCCTCGATGCTGGCGATCGAGACGGGCCGGCGAGACACCTGCGTGCCCTGGACCTGCCACACGGCAGCGCCTTGGCCCTCGTCCACGATGGCGCCCAGGGGGACCCGCAAGGCAGGGGCTCCAGGGCGGGCGCCGCCCGGAAGGCGCACCGTGACGGTGGTTCCGAGGGGGGCCTGTGCCAGCGGGCCTTCGAGCACATAGCGTGCCTCGAAGGTGCGGGTCACGCGGTCGGCCGAATCGGACAGCTGGCGCAGCCGGGCTTGCACCGGCGTGCCTTCGCTGCCGAACAGCGTCGCCTGCGCGTTGGAGCCCACGGTGGGCCGAAGCGTTTCGGGCACGTGGATGACCGCTTCCCGCTTGCCGGAGCGCGCGATGCGTACCACCGTCTGGCCCGCACCCACCACCTGGCCGGGCTCGGCCAGCGTTTCCATCACCACACCATCGGCATCGGCGACCAGTTCGGCATACCGCGTGGTGTTGCCCGCGACCTCCGCCTGCGCCTGTGCGGCCTTGAGCTGGGCCTTTGCCGAGTCGGCCGCCGCCTTGACCTGGTCATACGCCGACGCGGAGATGGCGCCGGTGCCGCGCAGATCGCGGTACCGCGCCTCTTCGTCGCTCGCCTGCTCGGCGCGGGCCTTGGCTGCCGCAACCGATTCCTGCTGGGCGTTTGCTGCAAGCCGCAGGTCGATGGGGTCCATGCGCAGCAGCAATTGGCCTCGCTTGACGGTCTGCCCTGCGTCCACCAGCCGCTCCAGCACCTTGCCCGGAACGCGAAAACCCAGATCGCTTTGGACGCGGGCGGCCACTGTGCCCGTGAAAGCCCGCAGGCTCGCGTTGCCGGGGGCAACCACAGCGGTGCGCACCAAAGGGGGCTCGGTCCGGGGATCAGGGGGTTGGTTTTTGCCGCACGCGACAAGGGCAAGCGGCAGCGCAAACAGCGCGGCAAGGGGCAGGGAGCAGTGCCGAGGCATGGGAGTCCTGAAAAACAATCAGGACTCGATTTTGTGATTTGTGACCATTAATGTCAATGGTCACAAGTTCGGTTCAAGGCGAAAGGCTGCGCAGCACCAGGTTGGCCAGTTGGCTCGAAGCGCGCTCCGCGTGGTGAAGGCTGTGTTGCAGCAGCCAGGGATTCAGGTACGGCCGCATGACGAGGAAGATGGCGTCGCCGGCCTCGTCCAACGGTGTCTTGCGCTCGAAATCACCCGACTTGCGCCCCGCCTCGAGGATCTCGTTGAGGAGCTGCCGTATGCGTTTTTCATACGCGGCCGCAGACTGCCAGCCTTCCGTGGCCGCCGACGCGGCGATCTCATAAAGCTTGCTGTCCTGGGACAGCAGCTTCAGCGTGGACTGCACGATCGCCTTGAACATGCGCCGCAGCTGTTCGGGAGGGTGGCCTCCCTCCTCCACCGCCTGTCGGATCTCGGCCTCGATTTCCGCCAGGCAGTGGGTGCAGATCATCTCGCCGATGACCTGTTTCGATTCGAAGAATTTATAGACGTAGGCCTTGGAGAAGCCGATGGCCTTTGCCAGGTCGGACACGGTGGTTTTTTCGTAGCCATAGCGGCTGAAGTGCTCTTTGGCGGCGGTGGCGATCTGTGCCCGCACGTCGTGATCGGCGGGGCCGCGCGTGGGCATCGGTGAAGCGGTAGGGGTACTCATGGGTCTGAGCTTAACGCCCTGCCAAAAATATCACAACGAGTGACTAATAACGTATATAGTCACAACATCCAAGCCACCGTATTTCCCCATGTTTCGCACTCGCCATGCTCTGATGACCCTCGTCGCCACGCTGTCCGCCGGATGTGCGGTCGGCCCGGATTACGTACGGCCGGTGCCGGCCATGCCCGGCGCATACCAAGGCGACTCTGGCCAGGCCCGGCAAAGCCCGGGAACCGCCCTTGCGGATGCCGACCTTGCCGCATGGTGGCCGGCCTTCGGTGATCCGCAGCTCACCCATTTCGTCACGCTGGCGCTGGAGCAAAACGGGGAGCTTGCCCAGGCGTCCGCCCGTGTATTGCAGGCCAGGGCAGGGCTGCAGGCCGCCGGGGTCGCATTGGCACCGGCAGTGGGCGTTGCGGCACAGGCATCGAGGGCTTACCAGTCAGTGGAAACCCCGCTGGGGCAGGTGCTGAATTCGTCCCCCGGCTTCGATCGTTACGGCAGCGCGTATGAGGCCAATCTCTCCGCCGGTTGGGAGCTGGACTTTTTCGGGGGGCTCGAGCGCGGGATCCAGGCGGCCCGGGCGACTTCGAAGGGTCGCAAGCGGGAGCGGCCGCGGTGCGGCTGGCGGTGGCTGCGCAGATCGCCGACACCTACATCATGGTGCGTGGCCTGCAGGCGCGCATCGAGATTGCGCAACGGCAGGTCAAGACACAGCAGGGGCTGCTCTCCATGATCCAGTTGCGGTTCGACAAGGGCCTGGCGTCGGAGTTGCAACTGCGCCAGGCCGAAGGGGCGCTCGCGCGGGTAAAGGCCTCGATCCCCGTATCGCAGGCAGCCCTGGAAGCCGCGATGAACGCAATGGACGTGATGCTGGGCACCCATCCGGGCACCCACCGCGCCGCGTTGTCCGTCCCCCGCCCCGTGCCGGCACTGCCGCAGATCGGATCCGGCGGTGCGCCGGGCGACTTGCTGCGCCGCCGTCCGGACCTGATCGCCGCCGAGCGGCGGCTGGCCGCCAGCAGCGCACGCATCGGCGTTGCCGTGGCCGAGTATTACCCGAAGGTCTCGCTCAGCGGCCTGCTGGGCAGCGCCACCGCCATTTCCAGCGGCAACCTCTTCACCGGCGGGGCGGCTCAGGCCGGCGCCACCGTGGGCCTGCGCTGGCGGCTGTTCGACTTCGGCCGCATTGACGCCCAGATCCGGTACGCCGAGGCACAGGAGGCCGAGGCACTGGCAGGCTATCGCCACGCCGTGCTGCGCGCAACCGAGGAGGTGGAAAACGCGCTGTCCTCGTTCCAGCGCCGACGGGAACAGGCCGACCTGTTGGCTGCGGGTGCCGACGCGGTCACGCGGGCGCGGGATGCTTCGGCGGCCGCTTTCGACAAGGGCGTCGTCAGCCTGATCGAAGTCCTGCAGGCCGACGAGGCGCTGCTCGGCGTGCTCGATGGGCAGGTCCAGGCGCAAACGGAATCCGCGAGATCGGCCATTGCCATCTTCAAGGCGCTGGGCGGCGGGTGGGTGCCGGAGAAAGCGCCGCCGGCCGTCCTTTCCGGCCTTTCGCCCGTTCCAGCCGATCGGCCCTTTCGCTTCGCCGATGCGGCGCCACCCGTTGCGTCAGCGGCGGGCACAGAGCGGCGCTGAGCCGTTTGCGTGCCGTGCCTTGGAAGGCTTTGTTCTTTCCCTCCCTCACCACAGGAGCTCCCATGCCGAACACGAAATCCAACCCATCCCGTCGTCTCACCCGCCAAATGCTGGCTGCTTTCGGGGCCGCCGCCCTGGCCGCATCGCTTGCCCTGCCTGCGCAAGCCCAGACCCCCCCGGGCGAAGCCCAGGAAAAGGACAGCCGCCTCACACGCGCAGAGGTGGTTGCCGACCTCGCGCTGTGGCGGCGTGCGGGCGTGGACCGTTACGACGTGCTGGCGCACTCCTATGGCCTGGAGAAAGAGGCGTACCGCGCCGCATACCAGGAATACCTGCGCTTGCGCAACAGCGACCAGTTCCAGCTGGAAGTGCAGAAGGCTTTGAACAAGTGATCGGGGCGGCTCGTGGCCGGTGGGCCCGGGTCCGTCTCATCGGGATTGATGCAACCAGCCCAGCCCGGCGGTGGTTCCCCCCGGTCCCAGGCCGCGCGCGGGCCGGTATTCGCATCCGATCCAGCCCGGGTAGCCCAGTTCGTCCAGCAACTGGAACAGGTAGGGGTAGTAGACCTCGCCCACATCCGGCTCGTGCCGCTCGGGCACGCCCGCGATCTGGATGTGGCCTACCCGGCCCGTGGGCACGTACTGGCGGATCTGGGTGGCCAGGTCGCCTTCGACGATCTGGCAGTGGTACAGGTCCATCTGCACCTGAACGTTCGGCGCGCCGATCTCGGCCAGCAGTGCATGGGCCTCGTCCTGGCGGTTCAAAAAGTAGCCGGGCATGTCCCGCCCGTTGATGGGTTCGATGAGGATCTGCAGCCCGTGCGGCGCGGCCATCGCGGCTGCCACGCGCAGATTGGCCACATAGGTGGCGCGCACCTCGCCCCGCGTGCGGCCGGCCGGCAGCAGTCCCGCCATCACGTGGATGCGCGGCGACTGCAGCGCTTGCGCGTAATCGATCGCCTGCACCATGCCGGCGCGGAACTCCGCCTCGCGCCCCGGCAGGCAGGCCGTGCCGCGCTCGCCCGCGTCCCACTGGCCCGGTGGCGCGTTGAACAGCACCTGTTCGAGGCCATGGGCCTGCAGGCGCGCCGCCAGTTCGGCGGGCGGGTGGGCGTAGGGAAAGAGAAATTCCACCGCACGAAAGCCATCGCGTGCGGCCACGGCGAAGCGGTCGAGGAAATCGAACTCCGGGTAGAGCAGGGACAGGTTGGCGGCAAAGCGGGGCATGTGAACAGGCTTTCTGGCGCGGGCGATGTGGGTGAGTGTCTTTGATGGCCGGGCCGTAGCGGGGAGCGCGATGGCGCTGAATGGTGGAATCCACCCAGACGCAGCCGGTCTACTGCGTTGTCGATGAATTGTCATATTGGAAAGCCATCATGGCCGTTTCCACCACAGCGACACAGCCCCGTTTCGGGTCTGCCCACGATGACACGCCGCGTCACGATCCAAACGCCATTGGGAGAACAGCTGCAGTTTCGCCGCCTGCAGGGCAAGGAATCCTTGAGCGAGCTGTTTGTGTTGGATGTGGATCTGCTGAGCGAGAGCAAGTCCCTCGACCCCAAGGCGTTGCTGGGCAAGCACGCCACGGTGGAGGTGGAGACCGAAGGCGGCGGCCGGCGCTACCTGGACGGCATCGTCACCCGCTTCGGCCTGCAGGGCGAAGACCACCGGTATTACTCTTACCGCCTGCGCTTGAACCCCTGGCTGTGGCTGGCCACGCGCAAGAGCGACTTCCGGATCTTTCAGAACAAGACCGTCCCCGAC
>NZ_BAAJYS010000153.1:0-8779 GCF_057543315.1 Acidovorax sp. KPB24-07 | reverse complement strand
CGTTCGGCCGGCGTGCGGGCCGTGGCCCTGGGCGATGCGTGGGCCGTGCGCTCGCTGGTGCTGTGCGTGCGGCAGCTGGACGCGCTGCCGACCCCCGCCCGACAACTGGTGGCAAGGGTGCTGGGGGCGTCGCCAGGCAGCGGCGGCGGGTGAAGCGTGGTTTGGGTTCCAATAGCGGCATGCCCGACACCCATCCCAACGAACAGCGCCTGAACGAGCTGGAGATCAAGGCCAGCTTCGCCGAAGACCTGCTCGACCAGCTCAACCTCACCATCTACCGGCAACAGCAGCAGATCGACCGGCTCATCGCCGAGGTGTCCCAGCTGCGCCAGCAGATCCCCGAAGGCGGCGGTGCGGCCGTGCGCAGCCTGCGCGACGAACTGCCGCCGCACTACTGACCTGCCGCGCGCCCCCGCCGGGTTCGCTTCTTCTCCCTCTTTTTCTTCTCACCGAAAGGTCCCTGCCATGCAATACCGCCGCCTTGGCCGCAGCAACCTGCAAGTCTCCGCCCTGTGCCTGGGCACCATGATGTTCGGCGACCAGACGGGGCGCGACGAGGCCGCGGCCATCGTGGCCGACGCGCGCGAGCGCGGCGTGAACTTCATTGACACGGCCGACGTGTACACCCGGGGTGCTTCGGAAACGATGCTGGGCGGGTTGCTCAAGGGCCAGCGCCACGACTGGGTGCTGGCGACCAAGTTGGGCAACAAGATGTCCGACCGGGTAAACGAATCGCAGTATTCCCGCACCTGGATGCTGCGCGAGGTGGATGCCAGCCTGGCCCGGCTGCAGACCGACCACGTGGACATCCTGTACCTGCACCGCGACGTCAACGACATGGACCTGCAGGAGCCGCTGTTCGCCATCGATGCGCTGCTGCGCGCTGGCAAGATCCGCTACTGGGGCGTGTCCAACTTCCGCGCCTGGCGCATCACGCAGCTGGTGCACCTGGCGGCGCGCATGGGCCTGCCCGGGCCCGTGGTCTGCCAGCCGTACTACAACCTGCTCAACCGCATGCCCGAGGTGGAGATCCTGCCGGCCTGCGCGCACCACGGCGTGGGCGTGGTGCCCTACAGCCCGATCGCGCGCGGCGTGCTCACCGGCAAGTACCTGCCGGGCCAGCCGCCCGCCGAGGGCACGCGCGCGGCACGCGGCGACAAGCGCATGGCCGAGACCGAGTTCCGCGAGGAATCGCTGCAGATCGCGCAGCAGTTGAAACAACATGCCGAGGAACGCGGCGTGACGCTGGCCCAGTTCGCCACGGCCTGGGTGCTGGCGCACCGCGCGGTGAGCGCCGTGATCGCCGGCCCGCGCACCCTGGCGCAGTGGCAGGACTACGCGCCGGCGCTGGGCGTGGAGATCACCGCGCAGGACGAAGCGCTGGTGAACGACCTGGTGGCCCCGGGCCACCCGTCCACCCCGGGCTACACCGACCCGGCCTACCCGCTGTACCCGCGCACCCGGGGCTGATCGAGCGACGACGGCTGGCGCGGCTCAGTCGTCCGTGCCACCGTTCTCCTGGCCCTGGCGGGCCGCGGCCGCCCGCAGCTTGTCTTTCTTGCTCGGGCGTTTGCCCTTGATGCCGCCGTTGCCCGGCGGCGCGGCCGGCGCGGCTTCGGTGGGCTCGAAGCCGGGGATCTGCTCCAGCGGCAGGGCCATGCGCTGGCGCTTTTCGATCAGGCGCCAGTGCGCCTCGGTGCTGGCGCTCACGAAGCTCACGGCCACGCCGGTCTCGCCCGCGCGGCCGGTGCGGCCGATGCGGTGCACGTAGTCTTCCGACACGTTGGGGATTTCGTAGTTGACGACGTGCGGCAGCTCGTCGATGTCGATGCCGCGGGCCGCGATGTCGGTGGCCACCAGCGCACGGATGTCGCCGCTCTTGAAGCCGGCCAGGGCCTGCGTGCGGGCGCTCTGGCTCTTGTTGCCGTGCAGCGCCATGGCGTTGACGCCGTTCTTGGTGAGGAACTCGGCCACGTTGTTGGCGCCGAACTTGGTGCGGGTGAACACCAGCACCTGGCTCCAGTCGTGCTCCTGGATGATGTGCAGCAGCACCTGCTTTTTCTTGCCTCGGCCCACGGGGTGAATCACCTGCGTGATGCGCTGCACCGTGGTGTTGCGCGGCGTGACCTGGATGCTCTGCGGGTTCTTGAGCAGCGTGTTGGCCAGCTCGCGGATCTCGTCGCTGAACGTGGCGGAGAACAGCAGGCTCTGCTTGTCCTTGGGCACCAGGGCGAGGATCTTCTTCACGTCGTGGATGAAACCCATGTCCAGCATGCGGTCGGCTTCGTCCAGCACCAGGATCTCGACCGTGGACAGGTCCAGGAAGCCCTGCTGCTGCAGGTCCAGCAGGCGGCCGGGGGTGGCGACCAGCACGTCCACGCCGCGCTTGATGCGGTCGATCTGCGGGTTCATGCCCACGCCGCCGAACACGACGGTGGACGAGATGTCGACGTACTTGCCGTAGTCGCGCACGGATTCCTCGACCTGGGCGGCGAGCTCGCGCGTGGGCGTGAGCACCAGGGCGCGCACGCCCTTGCCGCCGAACTTGCTCTTGGGGGCCGTGCCCTGCGAGAGGCGGTGCAGCATGGGCAGGGTGAAGGCGGCGGTCTTGCCGGTGCCGGTCTGTGCGCCGGCGAGCAGATCGTGGCCCTCGAGCACCGCAGGGATGGCCTGTGCCTGGATGGGGGTCGGGGTTTCGTAACCCTGTTCGTGCACGGCCTTCAGAATGGCTGGGGCCAGATTCAGTTCGTCAAAGTTCATTCAAGGAAACGCCCTGTCCGGGCGCTGGGGGCATCGGCCTGTCGCAGGACCCATGTCGGGGCTGCGGCCAGTCAAGGCAGATGGGATTCACGAATGGGAGCCAGAACACCGCATGGCGGCTTCGTCGTCCCCAGCAGGTTGCTGAGGCCACCGATCACTGGAGCCGGTGGCTGGGCGCTATTGTGGCACGAGATGCCCGCCGGCGGTCGGGGCTTTACGCAGGCGGCGCGGGCGGGCCGCCCCTGGGGCAAACTGTCGCGCGCGGGCACCGCGTTGCGGGGTTGCCGAAAGCGCCGGCGCCAAAGCATCCGATAATCCGCCTGAACGCGCTTTTCCGGCAGGCCTCCCCGGCCGCTCGTGCACCCCCGGCAGCGCAGCCCCCATCTAAGGAAAGAAAGCCAATGGCCCAATACGTGTATTCGATGAACCGCGTCAGCAAGACCGTGCCGCCGAAGCGGCAGATCTTGAAAGACATCTCCCTGTCGTTCTTCCCTGGCGCCAAGATCGGCGTGCTCGGCCTGAACGGCTCGGGCAAATCCACGCTGCTCAAGATCATGGCCGGCGTGGACAAGGAAATCGAAGGCGAAGCCATTCCGATGCCGGGCTTGACCATCGGCTACCTGGAGCAGGAACCCAAGCTCAACCCCGAGCACACCGTGCGCGAGAGCGTGGAAGAGTCGATGGGCGCGGTGTTCGCCGCCAAGGCGCGCCTGGAGGAGGTCTATGTGGCCTATGGTGCCGAGGACGCCGACTTCGACGCCCTGGCGGCCGAGCAGGCCCAGCTGGAGGCGATCATCGCCACGGCCGGCACCGACTCCGAGCACCAGCTGGAAATCGCCGCCGACGCCCTGCGCCTGCCCGCCTGGGACGCCAAGATCGGCCTGCTGTCCGGTGGCGAAAAGCGCCGCGTGGCCCTGTGCCGCCTGCTGCTGTCCAAGCCCGACATGCTGCTGCTCGACGAGCCCACCAACCACTTGGACGCCGAGTCGGTCGAGTGGCTGGAAGTGTTCCTCAAGCGCTTTTCCGGCACCGTCGTGGCCATCACCCACGATCGCTACTTCCTCGACAACGCCGCCGAATGGATCCTGGAGCTGGACCGCGGCC
Source organism: Acidovorax sp. KPB24-07 (assembly GCF_057543315.1). Taxonomy (NCBI): domain Bacteria; kingdom Pseudomonadati; phylum Pseudomonadota; class Betaproteobacteria; order Burkholderiales; family Comamonadaceae; genus Acidovorax; species Acidovorax sp. KPB24-07. The sequence goes on along the minus strand of NZ_BAAJYS010000153.1, from coordinate 4,915 downwards.
GCGGCATTCCATGGAAGGGCAACTACAGCACCTGGCTGGAGCAAAAGGGCGACCGCCTGGCGCAGGAGCAAAAGAGCGAGGAAGCCCACGCCAAGGCCCTGAAGAAGGAGCTGGAATGGTCGCGCCAGAACCCCAAGGCCCGCCAGGCCAAGAGCAAGTCGCGCCTGGCCCGCTTCGAGGAGCTGAGCGATTTCGAATACCAGCGCCGCAACGAAACGCAGGAAATCTTCATCCCCGTGGCCGAGCGCCTGGGCCAGCAGGTGTTCGAGTTCCATAACGTCAGCAAGTCCTTCGGCGACCGCGTGCTGATCGACAACCTCAGCTTCAGCATTCCCCCGGGCGCCATCGTCGGCATCATCGGCCCCAACGGCGCCGGCAAGTCCACGCTGTTCAAGCTGCTGGCCGGCCGCGAGCAGCCGGACAGCGGCCAGGTGGTGGTGGGCTCCACCGTCAAGATGGCGTTCGTGGACCAGCACCGCGACGAGCTGGGCAACGACAAGACCGTGTGGGAAGACATCTCCGGCGGCCTGGACATCCTGAACGTCGGCAAGTTCCAGATGGCCAGCCGCGCCTACGCGGGCCGCTTCAACTTCAACGGCTCGGACCAGCAAAAGAAGGTCGGCAGCCTGTCGGGGGGCGAACGTGGGCGCCTGCACCTGGCCAAGACGCTGATCGCGGGCGGCAACGTCCTGCTGCTGGACGAGCCCTCCAACGACCTGGACGTGGAAACCCTCCGCGCCCTGGAAGACGCGCTGCTGGAATACGCCGGCACCGTGCTGGTGATCAGCCATGACCGCTGGTTCCTGGACCGGATCGCCACGCACATCCTGGCCGCGGAAGGCGACAGCCAGTGGGTGTTCTTTGACGGAAACTATCAGGAATACGAAGCCGACAAGAAAAAACGCCTGGGCGAAGAGGGCGCAAAGCCCAAGCGCATGCGTTACAAGGCACTCAAGTAAGCAACAACCCGTTAGGATCGTCGCTGCTGCCGCTTTTCCTCGCCCGCCACCATGTCCCTGCCCGCGTCCCGGTCCAGAACGGTCTTTCGTGCCTGCGTCGTCAACGCGGTGCGGCAGGGCGAGGCGTTGATGGGACGGCTGACCAGCGTGACCCAGGGGGCGCTGGCCAGCGATGAGTCCACCGAGCGCAACATCCAGCAGCGCACGCTGCTGGCCGATGCGCTGCGGCTGATCAAGCAGCACGAGGACGCCCTGGCCAAGGCCTACCCCATGGCCTTGCTGGAGGTGTTCGCCGAAGGCCCCTCCAACCCGCGCGCGCGTCCGGGCGACGAAACGGGCATGGACTTCGGCGAGCTGTCGCTCATGGACGAGTCCGAGGTGCTGGCCCAGGTCGAGCTGTCGCGGGCCCAGCAGATCGCGGTGCATGCCACCGAGGCCACGCTGGCCGAGCTCAACACCCTGGTCAGCTCCGCGCAGGGCCTGCAGCGCGTGCAGCCCGAGCGCAATCCCCTGCGCCCCGAGAACTACATCCGCGCCCTGCAGCAGGTGGTGGGCGACACGGGCGTGTCCGCCGAGGTCCGCCAGGTGTGGATGGCCCACATGCGCAAGGTGCTGGGCGACGAACTCGTCTCCGTCTACAAAACCGCCGCCCAGAGCCTTCGCGACAACGGCATCGTCCCCGTGGGCTATGCGGTGGCGGGTCAGGCCGGCCAGTCAACGGGGCGTGCCACCGGCTACGGTGGCGCCTACCCCAGCAGCCACGGCGGCGGCTACGGCGGCCCGGCGAGCAGCTACGGCGCGCCCCATCCCGGCGCATACCCCAGCCAGTACGGCATGCCCGGCGGCATGGGCGGTGGTGGCGGCCCGGCCTCGCTGGGCATGCCGCTTGCCGCCGAGGCCGAGGAAGCCCTGCTGACCGTGGGCATGCTGCGCCAGATGCTCGCCAGTTCCGGCGATGCCTTTGCCTACGGCATGGCGCCCGTCGCCGCGGCCACGGCGCGCACCACCAGCACCGACATCTGCAGCACGATGCCCAGCGCCACCAGGCCGGCGCCGCGCCCGGGCGACGGAAAGCGCCACAGCGTCCACAGCACCAGGGCCAGTTGCGCGGGAAAGACCACGCCCGCCAGCATCAGGCGCATTTCGTAGTCCTGCAGGAACGCCACGAACAGCGCCAGGGTCAGCACGACCGGCCCGATCAGCCGCCCCCAGGGCAGCGGCCGGCGGTGGAACTGGCACACGGCCGCCAGCAGGCAGGCGAACACGCTGGACAGCAGGCCGTTGGCGGCCACGATGGAGAGCATGTCCGGCACGCGGCCGCGCAGGGCCAGCAGCACGTAGGCCAGCGACTGCAGCACCAGCGCGGCGGCCCACAGGCCCAGGCCGTCGCGGTACAGCGGCAGCGAGAACACGGCGACGCGCGTGAGGTCCTGCGGATGCAGGTGCAGGTCGATTTCGATGCGGTCCGGAAAATGGGCGCTGGGCGCGTCGGCCAGCACGTGCCGGCTCGTCACCAGGAAAAGCCGCCCGTCGCGCCGGAAGAAGAAGCCGCTCGCGCCCGTCAGCGAGCGCGGTCCGTCGAACGTGCTGATGCGCGTGCTGGTGAGCAGCACGGATTCGGTGGCCGGGGCCTGGGACTGCGCCACGGGTCCGGACTCGGACTCGGCCAGCGGCGCCGGCGTGCCAGGCAGCGCGGCGATCACGCCGTGCATGCGGGCGGCGTCGCGCTCGAAGGTGGACAGCACATGGTCGGAGATGGGGGCGTGGAGCATCACGGTCCGGGCCGCTTCGACGTGCGCGTCGAACGACCGCGCCAGGGTGCCGTGCGCCCCGGACGGCAGGGCATCGAGCAGGGCCGGCAGCAGCGCGTCGATGGCAATGAGGCTGCCCTTGAGTTCGCAGATGCGCTCGGTAACGTCTTGCAGGTTTTTCATGGGGATGCGCCTTCCAAAAAAAAAGAAAACGCGGCCAGGGCCGCGTTTCGGGAGAGGTGCGGCCGGGGCGGACACCGCCCGGGCCTGGCGCCTTATTCGACGGCGCGGATGTTGGACGCCTGCGGTCCCTTTTCGCCTTGCGTCACTTCGAACTGCACGCGCTGGCTTTCCGCCAGGGTCTTGAAGCCGCTGCCACCCTGGATTTCGCGGAAGTGGGCAAACAGGTCCTTGCTGCCGTCATCGGGGGCGATGAAGCCGAAGCCCTTGCCATCGTTGAACCATTTCACGGTGCCGGTTTGTGTCGTCATATCGATTCCTTTTCAAGTTGCCGCGGCGCGAACGTGCCTGCGGCGCAGAGACGCCAAGAAAATCATCGATGGGATATTCGACAACATCCGCCGGCAGGGCGCCGGCGGGCAACTGGGGAGCGACCTAGGGAGTGACGGTCTTGCACATGTCTACGCGGCCCATGGTACACCCGTTCCCGCAACCGCCCTGGCGCCGCGCCGCGCTCACGGCAAAAGCCGCTCGTACTCGCGCTGCACGAGCCGGTGGCATTCGCAGCTGCGGCGCAGCAGTCCATCGATGTCCAGCACGGTGATGCGGCCACGGCGGTAGCGGATCAATCCGGCCTGCTGCAGGTGCCCCGCCGCTTCCGTCACCCCCTCGCGGCGAACGCCCAGCATGTGGGCGATGAGCTCCTGGGTCACCACCACGTCCGGGCCCTCCAGGCGATCGAGGCTGGTCAGCAGCCAACAGCAAAGTTGCTGGTCCAGCGAGTGGTGGCGATTGCACACGGCCGTCTGCGCGATCTGCGCCAGGAGCGCCTGTGCGTAGCGCAGCAGCTGCCGCTGCCACGCGGCGGACTGCTGCAGCACGTCCAGCAGCGCATGGGCCGGCACGCGCCAGCCGCGGCCTGCGCACTGCACCACGGCGCGGTGGGGCATCGATTCGCCGCCCAGCACGATGCACGCGCCGACCATGCCCTCGAAGCCGACCACGGCGACCCCCGCGCAGCCGCCGTCTTCCAGGCGGTGCAGCAGCGAGACGATGGCGGTGGTGGGAAACACCGCATGGCCCACGCGCTCGCCCGGCTCGCCGAGCACCTGGCCCACGCCGAGGCTCACGGATTCGAGGTCGGGTTGCAGGCGCTGCCACTCGGTGTCGCCCAAGGCGGCGAGCAGGCGGTTGCGCCGGGGTTCTTCACGGTGGGGCATCGCATTCTCCAGAAAGCCGGATGCATCAGCGATGGAACAGCCACCGGCAACGATTCGCCCGGTTCAGTATAGGGCGCGGCCCGGGCCCGGCCTGTGTGTGCCAGCGCACAGACAGGCGGGCGGGCCGGCGATAGCCTCGCAGGCCAAGCGGTGCCAAGTCTTTCGCCGCCCTCTTTGGCTTTCCTTGCGCGCTCCACCCCATGCCCGCGCCGGTGCACCCACCGCCCGGCGGCATGCGATCACCCCCCACCTTTTCGGAGTTCCCCATGTCACAGCCTCCCTTTTTCCACGAAGCCTCGGGAACGGTGCGCTTCTGGGTCGAGGTCCAGTCGCAATGGATCGGTGCCAGCGTCGGCAAGGATGCCCTGCACTACCGCTACAGCCCCGGCAGCGCGGACGAGGACCCGATGGACACCTACCGCAGCCACGCCCCCGAGATCGAGGCCGCGGCGCGCCGCCGCGTGGACCAGGGCGCCATCGAGCCCGTGATGCTGCGCGAGTTCGACCTGCGCGCGCCCTAGAGCGGCCGGCCGCGCACGCGCGCCCTCCCCTCTTTTGCCCCGCCTTCCGTTGCCCGATCCGCCGTTCAGTCGCCTGGGCGCACCACCGCCCACAGCCCACCGAAAGGCACCATGACCCCCTTCCTCCAACGCCTCCTGTTTCGCGGCAGCGATGCATCGCTGTGGTCCGGCTCGGCGCCGGTGCGCGGCGAACTATTCGGGCTGGAGCGCCTGGAGCAGCACGCCCAGAGCCTGGCCGCCGCGCAAGCCGTCAGCGCCAGGCCCCCGGCCGTCGCCCCGCTGCG
>NZ_BAAJYS010000152.1:0-8790 GCF_057543315.1 Acidovorax sp. KPB24-07 | reverse complement strand
GCCGTCCAGGTAGCGCCGGCCATCGGTGCCGTGCAGCCACGGGCCGCGGGCGCTGGCGATGGCCACGGGCGGGTCGGCCTCGTGGCGCTTCATCTGCGTGCACGGGTGCCAGACGCTGGCCAGGCTGCGGGCGACGAGGGTGTCCTGGTTCATCGTGGGTGGCCTTTCACAGGGCCTGCGTGGGCACGTGGTGGCGCAGTTCCACCTGGCGGTTGGCGGCGTCCACGAACACCAGCTGCGGCCGGTGCGCGGCCACCTCGGCCTCCTCGACCTGGGCGAAGGCGGCAATGATGAGCAGGTCGCCCACGGCAGCGCGGCGCGCCGCCGAGCCGTTGACCGACACCATGCCGCTGCCGCGCTGGCCCTTGATGGCATAGGTGACGAAGCGCTCGCCGTTGTCGATGTTCCAGATGTGCACCTGTTCGTTCTCCACGATGTTCGCGGCGTCGAGCAGGTCTTCGTCGATCGCGCAGGAGCCTTCGTAGTGCAGCTCGCAGTGCGTGGCGGTGGCGCGGTGGATCTTGGATTTCAGCAGGGTGCGTTGCATGGCGGGAGGGGCGAAGAAAACGGTTAGAGCTTGCGGTGAGGCGATGAGGCGGTGGGGCGGTCAGCGGACCGGCGGGACCAGGATGGTGGGCGCGGCCGGGGCGGCCCGCTCGGGGTAGTCGCGGCTGTAGTGCAGGCCCCGGCTCTCGCGGCGCATCTGGGCCGAGCGCACGATGAGTTCGGCCACCTGCACCAGGTTGCGCAGCTCCAGCAGGTCGCGCGTGACGTGGAAGTGCGCGTAGAACTCCTCGATCTCGGCCTGCAGCAGCGTGATGCGGTGCGCCGCGCGCTCCAGGCGCTTGTTGGTGCGCACGATGCCCACGTAGTCCCACATGAAGCGGCGCAGCTCGTCCCAGTTGTGGGAGATGACCACGCACTCGTCGGCATCGGTCACGCGGCTGTCGTCCCACGGTGGCACGTCCGGCACGGCTTCCGCGCTGGCGGCGGCGATCGCCTGGGCGGCCGCGCGCGCGAAGACCATGCACTCCACCAGCGAGTTGCTGGCCAGCCGGTTGGCGCCGTGCAGGCCGGTGCAGGCGGTCTCGCCGATGGCGAACAGGCCGGGCAGGTCGGTGCGGCCGGCCAGGTCGGTGAGCACGCCGCCGCAGGTGTAGTGCGCGGCGGGCACCACGGGGATGGGCTCCTTCGTGATGTCCAGCCCCAGCTCGGCGCAGCGCGCGAGGATGTTGGGAAAGTGCTCCTGGATGAACGCCGGGCTCTGGTGCGAAATGTCCAGGTGCACGCAGTCCAGGCCGTGGCGCTTCATCTCGTAGTCGATGGCGCGGGCCACCACGTCGCGCGGGGCCAGTTCGGCGCGCGGGTCGTGCTGCGGCATGAAGCGCGTGCCGCCGGCCGATGCGGGCAGCAAGAGCCGCCCGCCCTCGCCGCGCACCGCCTCGGTGATGAGGAACGACTTGGCGTGCGGGTGGTACAGGCAGGTGGGGTGGAACTGGATGAACTCCAGGTTGGACACGCGGCAGCCCGCGCGCCAGGCCGCGGCGATGCCGTCGCCCGTGACCGTGTCGGGGTTGGTGGTGTACAGGTACACCTTGCCCGCGCCGCCCGTGGCCAGGATGGTCTGCGGCGCGCGGAAGGTCACGACCTCGTCGGTGCCTTCATCCAGCGCATACAGCCCCAGGCAGCGCTGCGGCCCGCCGCGGCGCAGCTTGTGCGGGGTGATGAGGTCGACCAGCGTGTGCTGCTCGAACAGCGTGATGCCGGGCGTGGCGCGCACGGTGTCGATCAGGGTGCGCTGCACGGCGGCGCCGGTGGCATCGGTGGCGTGCACGATGCGGCGAGCGCCGTGGCCGCCCTCGCGCGTGAGGTGCAGGGCTCCGTCCTCCTGCGAGAACGGCACGCCCAGGCCCTGCAGCCAGTGGATGGCCTCGGGCGCGTTCTCCACCACGAAGCGCGTGGCGGCCAGGTCGCACAGCCCCGCCCCGGCCACCAGGGTGTCCTGCACGTGGGCCTCGTAGGTGTCGCCCTCGGCCAGCACGGCGGCGATGCCGCCTTGCGCCCAGGCGCTGGCCCCGTCCTGCAGCGCGCGCTTGGTGATGACCGCCACGCGGTGCGTGGGTGCCAGGTGCAGCGCGGCCGACAGCCCGGCCAGCCCGCTGCCGATGATGAGAACGTCGAAATCGTGGGATGGCATGGTGGTGCGTGTGGGCGTATGGACGTGTGGGGCGTTCGGGCCGGGGCGCCCGGCCGTGGCGGTGAAGGGCGTCGGCTCAGACCGGCGTGTAGGCCAGCCGCACGTAGATGGGCGCGAACGCCTCGGCCTGGGTGATCTCGATCAGGGTTTCCTTGGCCAGTTCCAGCAGCGCGATGAAGGTCACCACCAGCACGGTGCTGCCTTTTTCGGGCTCGAACAGTTCCTCGAACTCCACGAAGCGCCGGCCCTGCAGCGTCTTGAGCACGGCGCTCATGTATTCGCGCACGCTCAGCTCCTCGCGCGTGATGCGGTGGTGCTGCACCAGCTTGGCGCGCCGCAGGATGTCGCGCCAGGCTTCCTGCAGGTCGGCCACGTGCACGTCGGGAAAGCGCGGCTGCAGGCTCTGCTCGATGTGCACCTGCGCCCGCAGGAAATCGCGCCCGTACTGCGGCATGCGCGAGAGGCCGGCCGCGGCCAGCTTGATCTGCTCGTATTCGAGCAGGCGGCGCACGAGTTCGGCGCGCGGGTCCTCGGGCTCGGCGCTGCCTTCCTGCTTCTTGGGCGGCAGCAGCATGCGCGACTTGATCTCGATGAGCATGGCCGCCATCAGCAGGTACTCGGCCGCCAGTTCCAGGTTGCGGCTGCGGATCTCGTCCACGTACACCAGGTACTGGCGCGTAACGCCCACCATGGGGATGTCGAGGATGTTGAAGTTCTGCTTGCGGATGAGATACAGCAGCAGATCGAGCGGCCCCTCGAACGCTTCAAGGAACACCTCCAGCGCATCGGGCGGGATGTACAGGTCGGTCGGCAGCGCGAACAGTGGCTCGCCATACAGGCGCGCCAGCGCCACCGCATCCACGACCTGGGGGGAGGCGCCCTCGGCACCCCCAGCGAGCAGGGCGGGGGCGGAGGCCCTGTCCGCGGCGGTGCTCATTGTTTGCTATTAAAAATATAGCTACCAGCGTTAGTTGCTATTGCGCTGGATGGCATTTTGATGCCTGAGATTCAGCCCTGGGTCTGGTAGACGTAGGGCTTTTGCGGCACGCTGGCTTCGTCGTACTCGCCCCAGAGGCTGCGGTCCACGCGCTTGTCCCACAGCAGCGCACGGCCGGCCTGCTGCTGCGCGTCCAGTTCGGGCTTCTCGGTTTTGAGCTGGTTGATGAACTGGGTGGTGTCGGACTGGTAGTCGGGGCGGCGGAAGAAGGACATGGCGGTGGTGCAGTCACTATAGGGAGGCGGCGATTTTAGCGGGCGCCGCCCTTGGTCGGGGCGCCGCCGCCTCGGCGCGCTACAGTGCGGACCCCGACACTGCCCCGGAAAGGACCCCCGATGAACACCCCCCGATGGAGCGCCCCGGCGGCCCGGGCGCTGCGCGCCACCGGCCTGGCCTGCACGCTCGGCGTCCTGGCGGCCCTGCTTGCCGGCTGCGATCCGCAACGCATCAGCGAACTGGAGGAGGGCAGCTCCACCGAGGCCGACGTGCGCTCGCGCTTCGGCGAGCCCGAGCGCGTGTGGGACGAGCCGGGCGGTGCCCGCACCTTCGAATACAACCGCCAGCCGCCGGCCACCAGAACTACATGATCACCATCGGCCCCGACGGCCGCATGAGCGCGCTGCGCCAGGTGCTGGCGCCGCACAACTTCGAGCAGATCGTGCCCGGCATGGCCATGGACGACGTGCGCCGGCGCCTGGGCAAGCCCATGAAGGCCATGACCTATGAGCGCAAGGGCGAAACCGCCTGGGACTGGCGCTGGAACGACGGCGGCAACCAGCCCATGATCTTCACCGTGTACTTCGACGGACAGGGCCGGGTGCTGCGCAGCGGCAGCGCGCTGGAGATCCGCGAGGGGCGATAGCCCGGCGCCGGCACCACCGCCAGCGCGGGCTGGCGCGTTGTTTGCATGGCCTGCCGGTGTTGGAGTAGCCTGTGACAACCATCCGCCCCGCCATGCCCGAAGCCCCCTTGCCACCCCCTGCGCCCCCGGCCGAGGCCGCGCCGCCGCCTTCCGCGCCGCTGTACCCCATGGGGTCGCTGCGCCACGGGCACTACGAAGACGTGCAGGCGCTCTTCGCCGGCACGCTGTTCGTGGCCATGGCGCTCATGCTGTTCGGCCAGGCGGGGCTGCTCATCGGCAGCACGGCGGGCATCGCCTTCTTGCTGCACTACGTGACCGACATCTCGTTCGGCAAGCTGTTCTTTGCCATCAACCTGCCGTTCTACTGGTTCGCCTGGACGCGCATGGGGCGGGAGTTCACCGTCAAGACGTTCCTGTCGGTGGCGCTGCTGTCGGTGCTGACGGAGCTGTTTCCCCACGTCATGCACGTGGACTACCTGAACCCGCTGTTCGCCGCCGTGCTGGGCGGGCTGCTGCTGGGCACGGGCTGCCTGTTCCTGGCGCGCCACAAATCCAGCCTGGGCGGCGCCACCATCGTCTCGCTGTACCTGCAGCAGCGCTACGGGGTGCGCGCGGGCAAGGTGCAGATGGCGATCGACTGCACCGTGGTGCTGCTGGCGCTGGTGATCGTGCCGATCGAGCGGGTGGCGTATTCGGTGCTGGCGGTGGTGGTGATGAGCGGGTTTTTATGGATCAGCCACCGGCCGGGGCGGTACGTGGGGCATTGAGCCGGTCGGATCGCACCAATTTGTCCAGCATGCCGCCATTCGTGGCGTGTGGGTGATGAACGCGGACATCTCAAACGTTTTTCGATGACTGGTAGTTATTTTCCAATCCAATTTAGAAAATAAACGATATCGAAGAGATCATCAGATTGATGAAGGTGATCATCATCAGGCGTGACCCTGGAATGCCTTCTTTCCACATTTTCACCAGCATTGAAAAAAGCGATTTTCCAGTCCTGAATTTTCCAAAATGGGGCGCGCATGCCACGAGAAAAATCAAACCCGATATAGAAAAGTACAGCAATTTATAAATCGTCATGGCTGTCTTTGGGATGGTTTGATTTCAGCAACTCAGAGGCGCATTTTCAGGTGAGCATGCGCAAAAGCGCCGGCATGCCGGCATTTTTTATTGCCTGTCGCGCTCTGTTTTTGATAGCAAATTGAAGCAGTCTTCGTCACCCGCTTCGCCAGCCCATGCATGGGTTGCAGGTGGTTTCGGCCCGCCTGACTTTCGTATTGCCTGGGCCCGCTCAGCGAACGCGCATACCCGGCGTGGCGCCAGGCCAGGGTTCCAGCACGTGGATGCCGGGGTGGGCCTTCTCATCGCCATGGCTGGCGGCCAGCACCATGCCCTCGCTGATGCCGAACTTCATCTTGCGCGGGGCGAGGTTGGCCACCATCACGGTGAGCTTGCCGATCAGATCGGCGGGCTGGTAGGCGCTGGCGATGCCGCTGAACACATTCCGGTGGCGGCCTTCGCCCACGTCGAGCGTCAGGCGCAGCAGCTTGGTCGAGCCTTCGACCGGTTCGCAGTTCACGATCTGCGCGATGCGCAGGTCGATCTTGGCGAAGTCGTCGATGGTGATGGTGGGCGCGATCTCCTCGCCGCCGGGCACGGTCTTTTCGGGCTCAGGCGCCGCGGGCGGCTCGAACAGGGCGTCGAGCTGCTTCACGTCCACGCGCTGCATCAAATGCTGGTAGGTGCCGATGGTGTGGCCGGCGCCCAGCAGCGTCTGCGCATCGGCAAAAGCGAGCGGCGCGACGTTCAGGAAGGCCTCGACCTGCGCGGCCAGGGCGGGCAGCACGGGCTTGAGGTAGATGGCAAGCACGCGGAATGCCTCGATGCAGGTTGTGCACACGTCCTGCAGGCGCGCGTCCATGCCATCCTGCTTGGCCAGTTCCCAGGGCTTGTTGGCGTCCACGTACTCGTTCACGCGGTCGGCCAGCAGCATCACCTCGCGCAGGGCGCGGGCGGTGTCGCGCTTTTCGAGGGCCTCGGCGATGGTGCCGCCCTGGCCCGCCAGCGTGGCGAGCAGGGCCTGGCCGTCGCCGCTCATGGCGCCCAGCTGGCCGCCGAAACGCTTGGCGATGAAGCCGGCCGCGCGCGAGGCGATGTTGACGAACTTGCCGATCAGGTCGCTGTTGACCCGGGCCATGAAATCTTCGGGGTTGAAGTCGATGTCCTCGTTGCGGCCATTGAGCTTGGCGGCGATGTAGTAGCGCAGCCATTCGGGGTTCATCGACAGGCCCAGGTACTTGAGCGGGTCCAGGCCCGTGCCGCGGCTCTTGCTCATCTTCTCGCCGTTGTTCACGGTGAGAAAGCCGTGCACGCAGATCTTGTCAGGCGTCTTGCGGCCGCTGAACTTCAGCATGGCGGGCCAGAACAGGGTGTGGAAGGTGACGATGTCCTTGCCGATGAAGTGGTACTGCTCAAGCAGCGGGTCGGCCATGTAGGCCTCGTAGTCTTCGCCGCGCTTTTCCAGCAGGTTCTTGAGCGAGGCGAGGTAGCCCACGGGTGCATCGAGCCACACGTAGAAGTACTTGCCCGGCGCATCGGGGATCTCGATGCCGAAGTAGGGCGCGTCGCGGCTGATGTCCCAGTCGCCCAGGCCCTCGCTGGTGCTGCCGTCCGGGTTGGTGCGCACGGTGAACCATTCCTTGACCTTGTTGGCCACCTCGGGCTGCACGTGCACGCCGTTCTGCGTCCATTCCTGCAAAAAATCGACGCAGCGCGGGTCGGAGAGCTTGAAGAAGAAATGCTCCGAGCTCTTCAGCACCGGCTTGGCGCCCGACAGCGCCGAGAAGGGCTGGATGAGGTCGGTGGGTGCATAGACGGCGCCGCAGTTCTCGCAGTTGTCGCCGTACTGGTCCTTGGCGTGGCACCGGGGGCATTCGCCCTTGATGAAGCGGTCGGGCAGGAACATGTTCTTCTCGGGGTCGAAGAACTGCTCGATGGTGCGCGTCTCGATGAGGCCGTTGGCCTTGAGGTCGCGATAGATCTGCTGGGCGAGCGCGTGGTTCTCGGGCGCGTCGGTGTTGTGCCAGTTGTCGAACGCGATGTGAAAGCCGTCCAGGTAGGGCTTGCGGCCGGCGGCGATGTCGGCGACGAACTGCTGGGGCGTCTTGCCGGCCTTCTCGGCCGCGATCATGATCGGCGCGCCGTGGGCATCGTCCGCGCCCACGAAGTTCACCTGGGCGCCCTGCATTCTTTGATACCGCACCCAGATGTCGGCCTGGATGTATTCCATGATGTGGCCGATGTGGAAGTTGCCGTTGGCATACGGCAGGGCGGTGGTGACGAAGATCTTGCGTGCGGTCATCGGGTGCGGGCGTTCGGGGTGGGCCGCGAAAAACGCGGACAAGCCGCGGATTTTAGGCGCTCGCTCCGGCCCGCGCGGCCGGGGCTGCCCGCAGGGGCCTCATGGCCGCTCGCGCGGCGTCACCCGGGGCTCCAGCGGCTGCGGCCGGTACCCGGGCAGGAACCGGCACTCGCCGCCGAACGTCGCCTGCACGCCCGGGCATTGCGCGGCGATGCCTGCCGGCGTGGGGGCCGGGCCGCCGCGCACCCACTGGCCGAGCGCCGCCAGCAGCGTGGGATAGGCGGCATCGGTGAGGTAGCTGTGGGATTTGTCGGCCGTGAAGGTCTGCACCAGGTGGCCGGCCGTGCCGGCGCGCTCCATCGTGCGGCGAAAGCTGTCTTCCATCTCGACGAAGGCGGTGGGATCGTCCACGCCGTGCACGGTCAGCACCGGCACCGGGATGCGCCCGTCGGGGTCGGTGTCGCGCGCGAAGGTGGCCACGGCCTGCGGATCGGCGCGGTAGCGCTGCACGCTGCGGTTGAGCGCGGCATCGTCGCTCGAGCCGGTGTACACCGCGCCCCGGTTGCCGAAGGGGTTGGCGCCGCCGGTGCGCCGCTGCACGATGTCCTGGAAGTGCCAGGTGGCCCAGTTCAGGTGGCCGTGGATGGCGCTTTCGCGGATGCGCACGGTCTGCACGATGGTCTGCACGCGCGACTGCTGCGCGGCCGTGCGCTGCGCCGCGGGCCGGTCCAGGCCCAGGCAGCCGTCCACGCGGCGTTTCAGGTCGGCGGGTTTCAGCGTGGCATCGGGCAGCAGGCCCATCCACAGCGGGTACTGGGGTTCGGCGGGCAGCGGGTGGTTGGCGCACAGCGCCTGGTAGATCACCCGCAGGTCGAGCCGGAAGTCGTACGCCCGGCTGCCGCCGGCCAGCACGCCGCTGGTGAGCAGCACGCCGTCGTAGGGGCGTTTGCCGTGGCCATCGTCGGTGAAGAGCGATGCGCCCACGGCGGCCACACTGGCGCCCCACGACTGGCCGTGCAGCAGCGTCATGCGCGGCGCGGCCACGTGCTGTACGAAGATGCGCCGCAGCCGCTCGGTGTCTTCGGCCGCGGCGTGTACCGCCACGCCGCCCTGGCGGTAGGTGGAGCCGGCCCAGGCGTAGCCGGCGCGCGGCACTATGGCCCAGCGCTCCAGGTCTTCCACCGTGCGCGACAGGCGCGGCGCGCCGAGCGTGGGGCCGCCGTGGGCGTGCAACACCAGCGTGCCGTTCCAGTCCGCGGGGATGGCGATCAGGTAGTGGGCACCGGCCGAGTCCTGCCCGCTCAGGCAGCGCGTGGCGGCGGGCAGGCCTGTGGGGCACGGGGTGGGGGCGGGTGGGGCTTCGGCCGTGG
>NZ_BAAJYS010000151.1:0-8800 GCF_057543315.1 Acidovorax sp. KPB24-07 | reverse complement strand
CGGTGGCGGATGCCCTCAGCTTCCGGCAGGCCGCCGAAACCCTGCACCTGTCCCAGCCGCCGCTGAGCCGGGCCATCCGCGAGCTGGAGGAGCGGCTGGGAACGCGGCTCTTCGACCGCACCACCCAGGGCGTGGCGCTCACCGAGGCCGGGCGCCGGCTGCTGCCCTACGCGCGCCGCGTCGGCCAGTTGCTGCGCTATGCGCAAGCGGCGGTAGCGGCCCAGGGCATGCCGGCCACGCTGCGCCTGGGCCTGACGAGCGCGGTCGAGCCGGCCTGGTTCCGCGGGCTGGCGCAGCGGGTGCAGGCGGCGCAGTCGGGCACCACGGTGTCGGTGGTGTCCGATGCCTCGCCGAAGCTGGTGCGGCAACTGGGCGCTGGCAAACTGGATGCCGCCTTCGTCGCGCTGCCGACGCAGGCCCCCGGGCTCGACGTGCAGGAACTGGATCGCCTGCCCATGGTCGTAGCGATGCCGTCGTCCCACCCGCTGGCCCGGCGCAGGTCGGTTCGCCTCGCCGACCTGGCGAGCGAGGCGCTCTTTTGGTTCGAGCGCGCGCGCCAGCCCGCGTTCTACGACCACTGCCAGCAGGTGTTTTCGCGCCATGGGTTCGCCGCACCGAAGCTGCGGGAGCCGGCGGACCACCATGTCCTGCTGGCGGAGGTGGCCAGCGGGCGCGGCATGGCGCTGCTGCCCCGGTCGTTCACCGCGCTGCGGCGGCCCGGTGTGGTGTACCGGGCGCTGGCCGAGGGCGAGGCGCTGGCGGTCGGCATCGGGCTGGCGACGCGGGAGGGCCGGCAGCCGCTGCGCGATGTGCTGATCGCGGCGGCGGGTGTGGCCCCTGCCTGAGCGCCACTGGTTCGTCAGAAGGGGCGGTTCAATCCAGTCCCCCCTTTCCCGCTCACGCTTGTGCCACGTCCGCGACGCGCACTTGCCGCTCGCGGTCACGAACGCGTGCCGCCTGCATTTCCGTGGCGAGCAGGGTACCGCGCACTGCAGTGGCCTGTGTTTGCGCTTGCTTCATGCAGTAGTGCGCGAAAGGCCGGGCGGTGTGTTCCGGGCTGTGCGCCTTGCCGGTCTGGGATACCAGGAAGTGCTGCCTGACGGACTGCAGCAGCAGCGGGGCAGAAGGGCCATCGATCAAATTCATCTGAAGATCACCGTGGAGCGACTGCAGCATGTGCAATTGGGTCTGGTCGTCGGCGCGGGCCTTGCGAAGCTTGGCTGAAAGGGATGCCGGCGTTTCCAGGGATTCTGCGGATGCAGAGGGCAGAAGGCTTGCGTCGGAGCCGGCCAGCAAGTCCTCCAGGTCCCGCAGCGATTCGCGGGCATCCAACTTGGTTTCCCGGTATCTCTTTTGCAGATCGACCGCGGTCCGCATGTAATCCACCTGTATTTGCCTGGACTGCGGAGAGTCCAGCCACTGCGCCAGCACGGTCTCGGTGAGTCGGCCTGTCTTGCTTGCGTGCGCCTGGCGGGCCTGGTCACGCGCTTCACGCGGCTTGTGGCCGGTCAGCAGCGACTTTCCGTAGGCCAGCCCGCCGTGCAGGACAGCCTTGGCCTCGCGTTGCACGGAACGCTTGTGCGTGGGCGCCGCGGGAGGGGCTTGATCGGTGGAGCGGCCCTTGTCCTTGTAGCGCTTTTGCAGGCTCTCTGCCGCTTGCCGAAGAAACCCGCCCAGTGCGCGCTCGTGGCCATCGGTGGCTTGGTAGAGGGCGCTGCGCAGCACAAATCCCTGGGGCTCAGCGGGCACTGGGCCGGCATGCTGCATCGGCGACGGTGGGGCATGCGACGAAATCTCCGTCCCGGATTCGATGCCCGAATCCGCGTGCATGGATGCCTCTGTTTCGTCCAGATCCGATGGCGTTTCCGGCAGCGCCGAGGCATAGGACGAAATTTCCGATCGGGAATCGATATCCGAATCCGCAGGCAGGGATGGAGCGGTGTCGTCTGGTTCCGATAGCCTTCGCGAGAGCGCCGACGCATAGGACGAAATTTCGGTTGGGGATTCAGCGTCCGAATCCGCGTGGATGGATGGAACGGTGCCCTCCTGCGCTGCTGGCGTTTCCGCCAGCGCCGACGGCCCCCTGCGGGTTGCTGCCGGCAGTAGGTCCGCCATGGCAAGGAAGGCCCGGTCGATGCCCGCCGCGTCCTCGCGATCATAGTTTCGATATCGCTTGACCTTGCCGTGGGTGAGCACGAACTGGTGCGAGCCGACGCCCATGGTCACAGCGCCCAGCAGCCCGACGCCGATCAGCAGGCCAAGGCCGACGGGTCCAGCCACGGCGCTGGCGCCCGCCACCGTTGCGATGCCGACGCCCACCTTGGCCGCGGTGCTGGCGGTGTAAGTCACGCCGCCAACGACGAATCCCTTGTTCCAGTTGTTGAACCCGTTCACGAAGCGGTTGCGCTGGTCGAACTTGGTTTTCAGGAAATCATGGTATTGCTTTGTTTCTCCACTCAGCCCCTTGGCACTCACGCCGTCCAGAAAAGCGCTGACACGCTTGAAGTCGGCACGAAAACGCTTCTTTTCCACGTGCGACTGGTGCAGAAAAACTCCGCCCAGCACCGTCGCCATCACGCTGGCAGCGGGCCCGAGGACGAAGGTGCTGGCGACCGTGGCGGCCGACGCCGCGCCGGCTGCACTGGCGCTGTGAGCGACCAGATTGGCGGCATTGGCATGGCCCGAAGCGATCGACAGGCCCGCCTGCACCGAGGTTTCCACTGCAGTTTTGGCGAAGATCAGACTGGCCGAAGTGACGGATGCACCCGCGACGCGGCCGTCGTGCCGGTTGATGAGCTGCTGGTGGGCCACGTCGTCGATGGTCTGGTCCAGCGCAAGCGTCTGGGCTTGAACCGCCGCCTGCGCGGGGCCGGATTGCGCCGCGGCGGGCAGGCTGTCGCGCTGATGCTGCAGCGCATCCTTTTGTTGTTCGAGGATCGTGCGCTGCTCGGCCACCTCGCGCAATTCCCGGTAGCCGGTGTGTATCGCCAACGCCGACAGCGGCAGCATGGCCGCGCCCAGTCCCAGGGTGGTCGCAAGGTCGCTCACGCCACTGGGCGTGCCTTCTTCTGCAAGCTTGTGCAGCGCATCGGCATGGGGGGCCGCGTCTTCCGTGCCGACGCTGGCGCCATGGCGGTTGCCTGCGTCCGCGCCCTGCTGCGCAGTGGCCTGGGACGGATCCTGGGCATGGTGCCCTTCCGCTCCGCTGGCGGACGTGCCTCCGTCCGCGCCTTCCGCGGAGGTTTCTCCCCCTTGCTCGCCGTTCACGCCCTCCGTTCCCAATTCCACGGCTTTCTCGG
Organism: Acidovorax sp. KPB24-07; assembly: GCF_057543315.1. Classification (NCBI taxonomy): domain Bacteria; kingdom Pseudomonadati; phylum Pseudomonadota; class Betaproteobacteria; order Burkholderiales; family Comamonadaceae; genus Acidovorax; species Acidovorax sp. KPB24-07. The sequence continues at coordinate 5,501 of NZ_BAAJYS010000151.1, read as the reverse complement.
ATGCCCCGTGCAATGGATCGGTCATGTACTTCACGGCGGCCAGGAGATTGGAGCCAGCCTCCTCCGCATCGACGATCGCCAACGGCCTCAGTTCGGCATGGCGCTCCGTGTTGGGCTTGTGCCCGGCGTGCTCCCTGGCCTCCCGCATGGAGCGCAGTCCGAGCGGCCAGCCGTGTGACGATGACACCGAAGGGCGGCATGCTGTGGCGTTGGCGGGCTGGTGCGGCCGGGGAGGCAAGGGTTGGGGAGTGGGCGGTTTTGCAGCAAGTGCGCGAGTGGGCATGGTTTCACCAATAACAATGCACCAGAATCGCTGGCAAAGGGGTGGCGAGCGCTCGGTTGCGCGAAAGCGCGTCAGCGCATCCGAAGTTGCCTGCGTCGGCCTGGGTCGTCCACCTCCATGCAGGAAGAGGCGGGCAGAACAGGCTGCCAAGTGCCCGCGCAGTCCGCGCTCATGCGTGCGTCACCCAGCTCGCGTGTTCTTCGGTGTCCAGGTGCGGCAGCGTGTTGAAGGTCTGCATCATGAGCCGCTTGGGGGCGATGCTGAACTCGGTCACCGCGCTGTTGCGGATGCGCATGTTGAGCGCGATCGTCACTTCGGGCGGCGTGCTCAGCACCTCGCCCACGGCGGTGGAGATCGGCCCGCCGCTGGACACCAGCAGCACGTGGTGTCCCACGTGATGGCGGCGCACATGCTCCAGCGCCGCGCGGATGCCGCTGGAAAACGCCACCCAGCTGGGCATGCCCGCCGGGCTGATCGTGCCGCCCATCCACTGCGCCAGCGCATCGCACAGCAGCCGGAAGTGGTGCCGGTACCGCTCGGGCGTGTCGGGCGGGGGCAGCGGGTGGGGACGGATGGCGGCGATGAGCGCCGCGCTGTCGTACTCGTTCAGTGCGGGCAGGGCCAGTGGCTGCGGCGTGATCTGCAGGCCCTCGGCGATGCCCTCCAGCGTCTGCACATGGCGGCGCAGCGTGCCGGTGATCACCGCATCGAAGCGCACGTTGCGGGCCCGCCAGTACTCGCCCAGGCGCACCGCCTGCTCGCGCCCGCGCGGGCTCAGCTGGTCGTAGTCATCCGCGCCAAACGAGGCCTGGCCGTGGCGCACGAGGTAGAGGGTTCCCATGCCGGCGATTCTGGGCGGGGCCTGGGCGCGCCTTTGTCTCGCGGGTGACGAATGCTATTGTTTTAATAGCTGTATGCCGGCGTTTTCATTGTGCTGGCGGCCATTCCGATGCGGGTGTTGCGCAGAATCCGCAGCGGGGCGTCAACGGACCATATCCATCCGATCCAGGAGGTAGCGCAGATCGAACATCAGCGCCCTGGCCGCCAGGCGGTCGAGCGCTGGAGCGGGCGTGGCGCTGCGTTGTGCGGGTGTGCGCGGCAACGCGACCGAGGCTTGCGCGTCATCGTCTTCGCCGGCCTTGGCATCCACCAGATCGCGATGGTGATCGGTGCATTCCTTGCGCATCGCCGCGACGGCCGCGCGCGCGGTGGGCCGGTTGTTCATTTCCAGCGCGGGAATCAGAACGTCGAACTGACGGTTCAGTCTGGCCAGCACGTCGGCACTGGCGTGCCCGTACTTCGACCAGGATTGAACGTGGGTCCTCAGTCTGCGAGCCAGTTCCGCGCCGCTGTATGGTGCCGGCACGGCAATCACGGGGGCCAGAACGGGAACCAGGACGTAGTCCAGGTCCTGGATTTCGTCGATTTTCTGGCTCCAATAGGGCGTATCCGGCAGGTTATCCAGTCCCCAAGGCTCCGGGGTGGATCCCGTCAGCTTGGCGCGTGCCATGCCGGGCAACTCCGCCCGGGTCACGAGAAAGCCATCTTGTGTTTTTCCTGGAGAGATACCGTCCGGATCGGTGTCCTTCAAACCGGGTGTCCAGACGAAACTGGTCTGGCCCACATGCTCGTCAACGCGCAAGTTTCCACTCCAACCTTGGGGCGCTTTGATCACGCTGGCCTCGAAATTTCTCTTGGCAGTCAATTGATCCCAGTACTGCTGGGTCCACTTGTCATTTTCTGTTCGCGCGCTTGCCGTCACCGGTGGCAAATCCGGTATGGCGTATACCAAAGGAATTCCCCAGATTCGAAAGAGGTCGATTGACTGTTTTGCATCACGGCGGTTAACTAGTCGATAACGGTATGCGTATGCTGATCCGCTGGCTTGCACGATCGAATGGATGCTTGGCTTGATCGCATTCTGCTGAAAATAGGTTTTACTTACCCACTGCGCAGTTTCTGGATCCTGGTAGTAAAGCTTCCACGCATTTTTTGAGGCATCGAAGGTGGCGCTGTCTTGAGCGAGGGCCAAACCGGTGCACAGCGTTGGGGCCAGCAGCGCAGATCGGATGAGTTGGATAACGTTCATGGTTCAGTGCTCCGATTTGAAGCAGGCTTTCTGCTTTTCGAGAAATACGTGGAAGTGCGGTGCTGAGGCGTAATGATGAAGTATTGAGAAAGGAACTTCGGCTGCATGGGTCTCGCAAAACTTTTTGTAGAAATTATTCTGCTTGTCGGCAGGCACTGGATTTCTGGCGCGGGTGAACGAAATGTCAATTTCACGGCCATCACGATGCGCCGCGTGTGGCGCTCTCCAATTCGACGTAATGTCGTAGCGCCCTCCCCAAAACAAACTGGCATCGTTCAGGGCTACCGTACCCCAGCCTTCAGCAGCAAAAGACCCAATCAAACTCAGCAGATTTTGCAATGACTGTTGTGTCAGGTAATACTGATTGTGGTGATACCGCCCATTGCCCTGATGCGTCCTGTCCACGCTGGTCAGGGCATAGACAAAAGTGCCATCGGCGTTTTGCGGCGGATTCGGAGAAATGGGCAGCAGGTCTGCCACCTTGACCCTGATCTCTTTGGACGCCGGGCTGTTGGAACAAATGGCGCAAGCGACTTGCAGGGTATGAATTCCTGCCACTTCCGGGGCTTTGAAGGTGACTTTGACTTCGCCATTCGCGTCGGTGACGCCCTGGGTTCCGCTCAAAAGGCCCTTGGGCCGGGCCACGTCGTGGTGTTCATGCCCGCCGGAATGGGCAGTGACATCGACCGAGAATCCGAGCGCCACCCCGGGCTTGGCGGTGATGCTTTGAGTGACCTTGGCGATCAGCGTGATTTCGGCCGAGCCTCCCGTGTGGGCGGGGCGTGTTTCCGACGGCCCTGACAAGGTAACCACCGTGGGATATTGCTCGTAATGGCACCGGTTGATCGCCTCCCAATGGCGCCAGCCGTCGTCTGTCTCTTCGCAGGTATAGCCGGTTGCCGTATAGGGTGCGGGAGACAGCTGGCCGTTGCCGCCAAGGGTGCAGGCTTCCTGGACCGAGGGATAACAGCTTCTCCCATCGGCGCCCCTTCTTCCAACCGTCCAGCCTTGAACGGTGACCTGGGCCCAAACCGCGGGCACCGTCACGGCCACCAGCGCAAGAGAAAGCGCGCCCTTTCGCGCCAGGGATCGATGCATCGGCATTGGATTTCGTTGCGTAACTATTAAAAACGCACCGAAGGTTAACATGAATGCCTGCGCCGTTTCTGCCGCCTTGTTATCCGCTCCACGCGTTGGAAAAGGCTTTCGTGGGATCGGTTTGCAAGCCGCGACGCGCTGAAATGGGTAATGGGCTTGGGCGGTGTGGTCCTATGGGCGTTGGACCCGAAAACCCACGCAGGGAAGGCGCGGTGATATCCACGGCTTTTCTGCTGCACGGCGAACCGGGCCAGCGCAGCGCCGCAGGGGGATTGCCGCATCGGATGTCCCGGTCCATGGCCGTTTTGCCATCAGGGCTGCGTGGGCATGGTGCGGACGCGGACCCCAGAGCAGCCGCTATATTTTCAATAGCGTCATGCCGGCGTTTTCATTGTGCTGACGGCCCTTTTCAATGCGAATCCATCTGCGGAGGGGCCGCCCCTGCGCTGGCGAAAGGGGCCATGGAGATGGGAGGCGCTGGCCGATCACAGCACGCCGGAAAACATCGCCGCATCCACGTTGCCGCCCGTGAGCGCCAGCCCCACGGGCAGGCCGGTGAGCGATCCGCGCTCCTGCATCGCGGCGGCGAATGCGGCGGCGCCCGCGCCTTCGGCGACGTTGTGCGTGTCGGTGAACAGGGCGCGCATGGCGGCGGCCACTTCGGCGTCGGTCACCTTCACCACGTGGTCCAGGTGCGGCGCCAGGATGGCGAGCGCGGCCGGGTCGGCCACGCGGCAGGCCATGCCGTCCGCCAGTTGCGTGGTGACCGGGGCCTCGACCACGTGGCCGGCGGCGATGGAGTCGGCATACGTGGTGGCATGGGCGCTGACCACGCCGACGATGCGAACGCCGTGGCCCAGCGCGCGCTTGGCCGCGATGGCCGAGCACGCCCCCGACCCCTGGCCGATGGGCACGTAGGCGATCGCCATCTGCGGCACCGCGCGCAGGAATTCCCACCAGTACGTGGCCACGCCGCGCAGCAGATCGGCATGGAAGCTGGGCACCATGTGCGCGCCGCGGTCGGCCGCCAGTTGGATGGCGTGCTCGCGCGCCTCCTGGAAGTCGTCGCCATGCTCGATCAGGGTGACGCCCAGGGCGCGCATGGCGGCGTTCTTTTCCACCGAGTTGCCGCGCGGCACGACGATGGTGCAGGCCACGCCATGGCGGCGCGCGGCCCAGCCCATGCTCTGGCCGTGGTTGCCGCGCGTGGCGCTGACCACCTCGCGCGGCAGCGCGCCGCGCCGGGCGAGCTGGTCGAAGTACGTGAGCCCGCCGCGGATCTTGAAAGCGCCCACGGGCGTGTGGTTCTCGTGCTTGAGCCAGCATTCGGTGCCCAGCCGCTCGCCCAGCAGCGCCCAGCGGTACTGGGGCGTGGGGGCGAAGTCCGCGTACACCACCTGGGCGGCGGCCTCGATGTCGGCGAGCGTGGGGAGTGCGGCCATGGCGTGCAGGCCCGCGCTGTCCGTGGCGGGTGCCGATGCGGGAGCGAAGGCGTCGATGGCGGTGGTGGGGGCGTTCATGCGGTGGCTTTCTTTTCGGACAGGATGCGAAGCGCGAGCAGGCCGAGCACGGTGCCCATCACGTAGCGCTGGGCGCGCACCCAGCCCTCGCTGCGGTGCAGGAACCGGGCCACCTGGGCGGCGAACAGGATCAGCAGTGCGTTCACGGTGGCGCTGGTCGTGATCTGCACGGCCCCGAGCGTGAGGCTTTGCAGCAGCAGGTGGCCGCGTTCGGGGTGCAGGAACTGCGGGAAGAACGACAGGTAGAACATGGCGACCTTGGGGTTGAGCACGCTGGTCATGAAGCCCATGAGAAACAGCTTGCGCGGCGCGTCGTGCGGCAGGTCGCGGGCCTGGAACGGCGCGGAGCCGCCGGGCTTGACGGCCTGCCACGCCATCCACAGCAGGTACGCCGCGCCGGCGATGCGCAGCGCATCGAACGCCATGGGCACGGCGGCCAGCAGGGCCGACAGCCCGAGCGAGGCCGCCAGCAGGTGGGTGCCGAAGCCGGCCACCACGCCCAGCAGCGACA
>NZ_BAAJYS010000150.1:0-8808 GCF_057543315.1 Acidovorax sp. KPB24-07 | reverse complement strand
CCCCCGCGCCCATGGACTTGGCCCTGCCGGCTGCCGGGCTGAAGGACATCGAAGAGGTGGTGATCCACCGTGTCATGCAGCGCGTCGACGTGGTGCTGGACCAGCGGCTGCGCGAGGCGATCGCCACCGTGGTCATGGAGCAGACCCGCTCCATGGTGCCCCGGCTGCGCGAAGAAGTGGAGTCGGTGGTGCGCCATGCGGTGTACGAAGCCGTGGCCGAGGAGCTGGCTGGACACCCCGGAGCGTCCTCCGTTTGACCTCCTTCGGGGGTGCGGTGGGTCAGTGACAGGGTATTCCCCTGTGGTTTCTGCCGCATGTCATCGTGTTCCCTAGTGATCTGGCCCATAAATTGCGATATGTTTCCGGCGTTGAGACACAACAATATTTCTCAGCGCTCACCCCTTAATGGAGATTCATATGCAACTGAAGTTGAAACTGACCGTGGTTGCCGCTATCGCGGCTTTTGCCGGCGCGGCCTCTGCACAAGAGCAGGTGGTCAAGATCGGTCACGTGGGACCGGTTTCCGGCCCACAAGCCCACTACGGCAAGGACAACGAAAACGGCGCCCGCATGGCAGTTGAAGAACTGAATGCCCAAGGCGTCACGATTGGCGGCAAGAAGATCAAGTTCGAACTGCAGGCGGAAGACGATGCTGCAGATCCGAAGCAAGGCACCGCCGCCGCACAGAAGCTGTGCGATGCAAAGGTTGCTGGCGTGGTGGGCCATTTGAATTCCGGCACGACCATCCCCGCCTCCAAGGTGTACAACGACTGCGGCATTCCCCACGTCACCGGCGCCGCCACCAACCCCAACCTGACCAAGCCAGGCTACAAGACGACGTTCCGCATCATCGCCAACGACAACGCCCTGGGCGCTGGCCTGGCGTTCTACGCGGCCGACACGCTGAAGCTCAAGACCGTGGCCATCGTCGATGACCGCACGGCCTACGGCCAAGGCGTTGCCGACGTGTTCAAGAAGACGGCAGCGGCCAAGGGCATGAAGGTGGTGGACGAGCAGTTCACGACCGACAAGGCCACCGACTTCATGGCCATCCTGACGGCCATCAAGTCCAAGAACCCCGATGCGGTGTTCTACGGCGGCATGGACCCCCAAGCCGGCCCCATGCTGCGCCAGATGGAACAGCTGGGCATGGGCAACGTGAAGTACTTCGGTGGCGACGGCATCTGTACCGCTGAAGTGGCCAAGCTGGCCGCCGGCGCCAAGACGCTGAACAACGTGGTCTGCGCCGAAGGCGGCGCTTCGCTGGCCAAGATGCCTGGCGGCACCGCATGGCGCGCCAAGTACGACGCCAAGTACCCCAACCAGTTCCAGGTGTACAGCCCCTACACCTACGACGCCACCATGCTGCTGGTCGATGCCATGAAGCGTGCCAACTCGTGGGATCCGAAGGTCTACATCCCTGAACTGCAAAAGTCCAACTACAAGGGCGTGACGGCCAACATCGCCTTCGAGCCCAATGGCGAACTGAAGAACCCCGCCATCACCCTGTATGTGTACAAGGACGGCAAGAAGACGCCTCTGAACTGAGCGCGCAGCGGCACCGCCGGTTGAAAGACCGGTGGTCCACGCCAAGCAAAAGGCCTCCGGTTCGGAGGCCTTTTTTCATGGTGCGGCTGAAACGGGCCGCGCTCGATTCCGGTGTGGCCGGGGGATGGGCTCTTCAGCGCCGGACCTGCAGAGCGCCTGGGTTCACGATGTTGGTGGGCGTGCCCCGGATGTAGTTGACGACGTTGTCGAACGCGGCCCCGAAGTACAGCTCGTAGCTGTCCTGTTCCACGTAGCCGATGTGCGGCGTGCAGATGCAGTTCTCCAGCCGCAGCAGGGCATGGCCCTGCAGGATGGGCTCGCTCTCGAACACGTCCACGGCGGCCATGCCGGGGCGGCCGCGGTTCAGGGCGGCGATCAGGGCATCGGCCTCGATCAGTTCGGCGCGCGAGGTGTTCACCAGCAGCGCGGTGGGCTTCATGCACGACAGGTCTTCCAGCCGGATGATTCCGCGCGTCTCGTCGTTCAGGCGCAGGTGCAGCGAGATGACGTCGCACTGGGCAAAGAACTCCTCGCGCGTGGTCGCCACCTGCAGCCCGTCGCTCAGGGCCTGGGCGCGCGAGGCCTCGCGGCCCCACACCCGCACGTTCATGCCGAAGGCCCGGCCGTAGCCGGCGACGATCTGCCCGATGCGCCCATAGCCCCACAGGCCCAGCGTCTTGCCCCGCAGCACGGTGCCAACGCCGAAGTTGGGCGGCATCGATGCCGCGCGCAGGCCCGACTGCTGCCAGGCGCCATGCTTGAGGTTGGAGATGTACTGGGGCAGGCGGCGCATCGCGGCCATGATGAGCGCCCAGGTCAGTTCGGCCGGCGCCACCGGCGATCCCACGCCTTCGGCGACCGCGATGCCGCGCTCGGTGCAGGCCGCCACGTCCACGTGCGGGCCGATCTTGCCGGTCTGCGCGATGAGTTTGAGGCGCGGCAGCTTTTCGACCAGCTGGCGCGAGATGTGGGTGCGTTCGCGCACCAGCACGATGATGTCCGCGTCCTTCAGGCGCACCGAAAGCTGGCCCAGCCCCTTGACGGTGTTGGTGTACACCTTGGCGTTGTAGGGGTCCAGGCGTGCGGCGCAATGCAGCTTGCGCACTGCGTCCTGGTAGTCGTCGAGAATGACAATGTTCATGTTGTCCGTAAAACCCGCAAGCTGCGGGGCAGGGCCTGTGGGGGGCCCTGCCGCAGAAATCGAAAGAATCGTGCCGCGCGGCCTGCCGGGCCCGGGCGGTGCCGGCGGGGCAGGGCGCTTGGCCCAGCCGCACATTGTCGTTGATGCGCGCGGCCGCGTCGCCGCGCAAGCCCGCTCAAAGGGCCGGTGCGGGACACGCGGTTACAAAAGTCTCCGTCCTGGCACCATTGCCGCACCTCGGCGGGCCATGGGCAGACCGGGTCGCCCACGCGACCGGCCGTAGGGGGCATCCCCGATGCCGGGCCCGGGGCAGGTCACTAGGCTGCAAGCGAAAGGAACCGAATCGCCCATGCCTGCCCACCACGCCTTCTGGCCCCGCCGCCTGCCGCACGCGCTCACGCCGCCCGCCACTTCCCTCTGGGACAACCTGGCGATCAGCGCCCGCCGCTACCCGGACAAGCCGGCACTGGTGTTCTTCGGGCGCACGCTGACCTACCGCGCGCTCGCCGACGGTGCCGAGCGGATGGCAGCGCACCTGCATGCCCTGGGCGTGCGGCAGGGCGACCGCGTGTTGCTGTGCATGCAGAACTGTCCGCAACTGGTGCTGGCGCACTTCGCCATCCTGCGGGCCAACGCGGTCGTCGTGCCGGTCAATCCGATGAACCGGGCGCAGGAACTCACCCACTACATCACCGACCCCGACGCACGCGTGGCCATCACCACGGCCGACCTGGCCCCCGAGCTGGTGCAGGCCAGCGATGCGCTGGCGCCTGGCGCGGGCCTGGCCCACCTGGTGGTGGCGCAGTTCACCGATGCGTTCTCGCCCGAGGAGGCCGGCGCCGACGCGATTCCGCCGGCGTGGCGCGACTGGCTCTGCACTCGCCACCCGCTGCCGGTCCTGGCCGGCGGCCAGGTGCATGCCTGGACGGATGCGCTGGCCTGCACGGCGCCCGCCCCGGATCTCACGGTCGGGCCCGAAGACCTGGCCGTGCTGCCCTACACCAGCGGCACCACCGGCCTGCCCAAGGGCTGCATGCACCCGCACCGCAGCCTCATGCACAACGCGGTGGCCAGCAGCCTGTGGGGCACCGCCACGCCCGAGAGCGTGACGCTGGCCGTCGTGCCCATGTTCCACATCACCGGCATGGTCAGCGTGATGCACTCCTGCATCTACGTGGGGGCCACCCTGGTGCTCATGCCGCGCTGGGACCGGGACCTGGCCGGGCGGCTCATCTCCCGCTACCGCGTGAGCAACTGGACCAACATTCCCACGATGGTGATCGACCTCATGGGCAGCCCGAACTTCGGCCAGTACGACCTGTCCAGCCTGGTGTACATCGGCGGCGGCGGCGCGGCCATGCCGCAGGCGGTGGCGCAGCGGCTGTTCGAGCAGTACGGCCTGCGCTACACCGAGGGCTACGGCCTCACCGAGACCGCCGCGCCGTCGCACACCAACCCCCCGGACCACCCCAAGCAGCAGTGCCTGGGCATTCCGTTCATCAGCACCGATGCCCGCATCATCGACCCCGACACGCGGAAGGAGCTGCCCGCCGGCGAGCAGGGCGAGATCGTGATCCACGGCCCGGGTGTTTTCAGCGGCTACTGGAAGCTGCCCGGGCCCACGGCCTCGGCCTTCATCGACCTGGACGGCAAGCGGTTCTTCCGCTCGGGCGATCTGGGGCGGGTGGACGACGAGGGGTATTTCTTCCTGACCGACCGGCTCAAGCGGATGATCAACGCCAGCGGCTTCAAGGTCTGGCCGGCCGAGGTGGAGGCGCTCATGTTCCGCCACCCGGCGATCCAGGAGGCCTGCATCATCGCCGCGCGCGACAGCTACCGCGGCGAAACGGTCAAGGCCGTGGTGGTGCTGCGCCAGGAGCACCGCGGGCAGGTGACCGGCGAAGACATCATCGCCTGGTGCCGCGACCACATGGCCGTGTACAAGGTGCCCCGCGTGGTGCAACTGGTGGACGCGCTGCCCAAGAGCGGCAGCGGCAAGGTGATGTGGCGGGCCTTGCAGGAGGCCGAGCTGGCCAGCCCTGCCGCCGCCTGACGGGCAGCGCCGCGCCTATTGCGCCGCGTGCGCGGCAATGAGCTCCGCCAGGTCCCGCTCCAGCAGGGCGGGATCGCCCAGCTGCAGCTCGATCACGCGGCGCAGGTGGGTCACGCTGTCCAGGTCCATCGTGCGGCACTGCAGGCCGGCATGCGGGCCTTCGATGTGCACGATGTCGCCGGTCATGGCGATGTGGTCGTTGTCGGCCGACAAGGCAATCACCAACTGGCACGGCGCGCCGGCTGGCAGTCGGGTGGCCGCGGGCTCCGCACCCAGGGCGAGCAGCGCGCCTTGCAGCGACAGGTCCAGCACCTGCACGTCGAACGTGCCCAGGCCGGTGGTGAGCAGCGCGGGTGCATCGAAAGCCACACGGACGTAGTGGCGGCGTTCATGGGGCATGGCGGATTCCTGGAATGGCGAAGGCCCCGCCATGCTACTGCACGGTGGTGATGCCGCCAGCGGATGGCTGGCACTTTTGCGCCAGGTTCCAGGGGCGGGCCGGGTTAAGCTTGGCCGCCTATGGCGCACATCACCTTCTCCCCTCCGTACCTGCCACCGGACCAAGTGGCAAGCCATCTGCGCAGCGCCGGCTATGCCGTGCTGCGGCCTGCCGACACCGCGGCGTGGATCGGTTGCCCGCTGGGCGAGCTCCAGGCGCTGCACGCCGACTGGAGCGGCCTGCCGCCCGATGAGTTCCTGAAGGACGGCGGGCGGTACCGCCGCCGCCGCCACGCGAGCTTCGTCGCCGATGGCGACAGCGTGCAGGCGGTGCCCCACCGCGCGCACTGGCAGCCGGTGGAATACAACGCGCTGCACGGCGGCATGCAGCGGATGTTCGCGCCGATGCTGGACACCACCGTGGCGCGCCCGGCGTGGCGGCAATTGATCACCGCGCTGGCCCGCGTGTCGCAGCAGGCCCTGGCCACGCAGCCCGAGCGCTGGTTCGTCGAGGCGCACCAGTTCCGCATCGACACCACCGACGGCATCGGCCGGCCCACGCCCGAGGGCGCGCACCGCGACGGCGTGGACCTGGTGGCGGTTTTCCTCGTCGGCCGCGAGCGGGTCAAGGGCGGCGAGACGCGTATATTCGAAGCGTCCGGGCCCAGCGGGCAGCGCTTCACGCTCAGCGAGCCCTGGTCGCTGATGCTGCTGGACGATGCGCGCATGATCCACGAGACCACGCCCATCCAGCCGCTGGCCGACGGTGGTTTCCGCGACACGCTGGTCGTGACCTGCCGGCGCGGAGGCTTCCAGGACGCGCCGGCCTGAAGGCCATGACTTGATGCGGATCAACGGCCGGCCAACCGGTCGCCGCGACACTGGGGCCTGACGCGGGCACGGATCGCGCAGGCGATCCCCCTGGCCCAGGCCCTGCCTGATCCATCAACCGAAGGAGAAGTAACCATGTTCAAGCACATCCTGATTCCCGTGGACGGCTCGCCGACCTCCATGACCGCCGTATCCAAGGCCGCCGGCCTGGCCAAGGCGTTCGGTGCGGCCGTGACCGCCGTGTACGTGGTGGACCCGTACCCGTTCACGGGCGTGGGCGCGGACTTTGCCTATGGCCAGTCGCAGTACCTGAGCGCTGCGACGGCCGAGGCCAACGTGGCGCTGGACGGCGTCAAGAAGGCCATGCAGGAAGCCGGCGTGCCGGTGACGGCGGTGGTGGGCGAGGGCCATGCGGTGCACGACGGCATCCTGCGCGCGCTGGAGACCAGCCAGGCCGACCTGATCGTGATGGGCTCGCATGGCCGCCGTGGCCTGGAAAAACTGGTGCTGGGCAGCGTGACGCAGCGCGTGCTGGGCGCGGTGCACGTGCCCGTGCTGGTGGTGCGCGACTGATCGCCAGTCGATGCCATGGGGGCCGGCGTTGGCCCGGCCCTCAAAGCAAAACGGCTCCCTCGGGAGCCGTTTTGCATGGGGCGCGTTGCCTGCAGGCAGCAGGGGGCACAAGGCCCGTGCCGCACCTATTCGATCTTCGCGCCGGAGGCTTCCACGATGCCCTTCCACTTCGCGTAGTCGGTCTTGAGCAGCGTGGAGAACTGCGCGGCCGACAGCGACTCGGGCTCGGCGCCCTGGGCCTGGATGGCGGCCTGCATCTCGGGCGAGGCCAGCAGCTTGTTGACCTCGGCGTTCACCGTGGTCACCACGTTGGCGGGCGTGCCGGCCGGCGCGAAGATGCCGTACCACGAACTCACGTCGAAGCCCTTGTAGCCCGACTCGGCCACGGTGGGCACGTCGGGCAGCGACGAGCTGCGCTTGGCCGAGGTGACGGCCAGCGGGCGCAGCTTGCCCGACTTGATCTGGCCCATCGCCGAGGGCACGGAGGACACCAGCAGGTCCACGTTGCCCGCCAGCGCGTCCATCAGCGCGGGGTTGGAGCCCTTGTATGGAATGTGGCTCAGCTTGATGCCTGCGGCCTTCTCGAACAGGTCGCCGGCCAGGTGGATGGTGGTGCCGTTGCCGGGCGAGCCGTAGGTGATCTTGCCGGGTTCGGCGCGGGCGGCGGCCACCACGTCGGCCAGGGTCTTGAAGCGGGAGTTGGCGCCGGTGGCGATGATCACCGGCGTGTAGGCCACGTGGGCCACGGCGATCAGGTCCTTGGTCGGGTCCCAGGGCAGGTTCTTGTAGAGCCAGGGCGCGACGACCAGGTTGTCCTTCTGGCCCATCACCAGGTCGTAGCCGGTGGGGGCGGCCTTCACGGCCTCGGTGATGCCGATGGTGCCGCCGGCGCCCGCGCGGTTGTCGGGCACCACGGTCCACTTGGTCACCTCGGTCAGCTTGGTGGCCACCAGGCGCGAGAGGATGTCGGTGCCGCCGCCGGGCGGGAAGGGCACGATCAGGCGCACCGGCTTGGTGGGGTACGTGGCGGCGGGCGGGGCCGTCTGCGCCTGGGCGGTGGCGCCCAGCGCCAGGGCGAGCGCGGTGAAGGAAAGCAGGCTGCGGATCATCGGTCGTGTCTCCATTTTTTGCGGGGGAAGTTCAAGCCAGTCGATGCAAGGCAAAAATGGCCTTCAGCGCAATATTATCTAGGGCATATTGCTATTGAAAGCATAGCGTTTGCACGGGGGTGGCCCTCAGGCGTCGCGCACGTCGGCCACGGGCGTTTCGCCGAAGTCGGCACGCTCCAGCCAGGCCAACACGCGCGCCGCCGCATCGGCGGGCGAGGTCAGCTGGCCGCCCGCCTTGAGGTTGGCGAAGTTCTGCACGTCAGGGAAGTCGGCGGCGCTCGCATCGCGCAAGTGGGCCTGCATGTCGGTGTCGATCACGCCGGGCGCGAGCGAGCACACCTTGGCGCCGTTCGGCTTGGCGGCTTCGTCCAGCGCCAGGCAGCGGGTGAAGTGGTCCATGCCCGCCTTGGCGGCGCAATAGGCGGCCTGCGAGGCCATCGCGCGGCGCCCCAGGCCCGAGGAGATGTTCAGCACCTTGCGCGGCACCGGCCAGTTCTCGGTGGCGCCCAGGAAGGCGCCGCTCAGCTGCATCGGGGCCTCCAGCCCGACGCGCAGCGCGTGCGCCAGGTCGGCCGGGTCGCTGCCCGAGAGCGGTGCGATGCGCGGCACCACGCCGGCGTTGTTGATGAGGGTGGCGCTGGCGTACTCGCCGGCCGGCACGTTGGCCAGCCAGGTGCGCAGGCGGGCCGCGGCGTGCAGGCCTTGGGACAGGTCCTGCTCCCACTGCTCGAGCGTGGCGCCGGCCTGCGCGGCTTCGGCCGCCAGTTCGGGATGGGCGTTGCGGGACAGGGTGAGCAGCGCGTGGCCAGGCTGCAGCAGCTGGCGGGCCATCGCCAGGCCCATGCCGCGCGAGGCGCCGGTCAAGATCGTGAGGTGTTTTGGCATCCGGCGATGGTACTGCGTGGACTGCGGGCGTGGCCGGCGGGGGCTTCGAGGGCGCGCCGGTTTCCGCGGCTCAGCATGCTATTAAAAATATAGCGATATGCCCTGGTGTTGATTGTGCTGGTGGCCCGAAACACTAAAAGGGCGTGGGGCACGAAAACGCCATGGGTGCCCGGTGCGCGGATGCGTGAACGCCACCTGGCGCGCATGCAGCAGCAGGCGCGCGCGCGGGC
>NZ_BAAJYS010000149.1:0-8837 GCF_057543315.1 Acidovorax sp. KPB24-07 | reverse complement strand
CCGTGGCCTCGGCCGCGCTGTGCTGCGGCACCGCGCCGATCGCCTCGCCCGTGATGGGCGAGCGCACCGGCAGGCTGCCGCCCGTGTAGGCCGAGCGCGGCACGCCCAGGCGTTTCAGCAATTGATCCACCTCCGCCGAGACGGCAGAGGCGGGCGTGGCGGGTGAGGAAGGGTTGGCGACGTTGGCAGACATGGCGGTGGTGCTCGCAGTCAAAAAACAAGAACGGTAAAACGCGACGAGGCAAAGAAGCAAGAAAGCGTGCGCCAATATCCCCCAATCGCGCCTGCCTGCATAGCAAAATTACGGAACGACTTGATGTCAAAATGGAATCAAGTTCCGGGTTGGTAAAAACCCTTGCCCTAGTCGAATCTGCGCTGGCCGGCAATGCCTTGCGCAGAGTCATTCCCTTGGAGCATGACCTTGCTGCGCCGCGCCTTTCTCCCCTCCATGGCCGACCTGCTGGCCTTCGAAGCCGCCGCCCGCCACCACAGCGTGTCGCGCGCGGCCGAAGAACTGCACCTGACCCAGAGCGCCGTCTCGCGCCAGATCCGCCAGCTGGAGGCGCAACTGGGCACCGCCCTGTTCCACCGCGTGCGCCAGCGCGTGGTGCTCACCGACGCCGGCCGCGTCTACGCCGCCGACCTGCAGGGCGTGCTGCAGCAGCTGTCGGCCATCACGCAAAAAGCCATGGCCTTCAGCAGCACCGACGGCCTGCTCAACCTGGCCGTGCTGCCCACCCTTGGCACCCGCTGGCTCATCCCGCGCCTGGGTGGTTTCATGGCGCTGCATCCGGAGGTGACGGTCAATTTTGCGGCGCGTTCCGAGCCGTTCGACTTTGCCGGCACCCCGTTCGACGCCGCCATCCACTTCGGCACGCCCCACTGGGCCGGGGCGGTGTGCGAATACCTCATGCACGAAGAAGTGGTGCCGGTGTGCAGCCCGGGCTACCAAAGCCAGCACGGCATCCACACCCCGCAAGACCTGGCGCGCGTGGTGCTGCTGCAGCAGAGCACGCGGCCCACGCAGTGGTCGGAATGGTTCGAATTGGTGGGCGAGCCGACCAGCCTGGCGCTGCGCGGGCCACGGCACGAGCAGTTCGCCATGATTGCGCAGGCGGCGGTGTCGGGGCTGGGAGCGGCGCTGCTGCCGCGGTTCTTGATCGAGCCGGAGCTGGCGGCGGGGAGCCTGGTGGAGCTGTCGGATACCGTGCTGACCAGCGGCGATGCGTATTACCTGGTGTATCCGGAGGCGCGGGCGGAGGCGCCGTTGGTGAAGGCGTTCAGAGATTGGGTGGTGGGGGAGAGTGGGGAGTTAACGCGAAAAGTTAGATTGGCCTGAATGATTCGCGGTTTCAAGGTCTGTCACGTATGGCCAATTTCGGTTGAGACGGAGGTTCGCTTTGGGCCCAAGCCGTCGTTCACAGACCGTCCGGACGGGGCGATAGCCAATCCGTAAAGCGGGCGCGAAGCTCTTCGGGTGCGATGGAGTGCGTGAAGACGTCCATCCCACCGTCGTAGGGACAGAAAATGTTTTTTGTCGCCGGAGAAACAAACGTGATGCCCACCACTTTCCAGTCTGCGAGTAGGCGAATCGCAGCTTTGAAAAAATCGGGTTTCCAGTGGGAAACCAAAGCCCGGACATACATTCGATCCTCTTCGTCCTGCCCAAGACTTTCGGGCTGCATCACAGCAACGGCCTCTCTGAATTGGCGCCCGGCAAGCTGATGCTTGGCCTTTCCACGCAGCCTGGCTTCCTCGCCAAGCGCGCGAAAGACGTACAAAGGCTCGTTGGCGCTGAAGAGCGCTGATGCGACGAGACAATGTCGATGTTCAATTTCGGCGTATTCGTCCAGCGACCCAGCGTACCGCTTCGATTCAGGGAGTGAGTGAAACCGCACCCATTGCGCGCTGAGCGCGCGACGCAGAAGATGCCCGCGAGGCGCAATCTCGCCGAACTCAGAATGCCACCAGGCAAGGGGATCAGGGCGCATATCCGTCACTCTATCCGAGCGTCTTTTATTGATGGAGCCCCCTGGGTGAGGCCAATGCCAAGCGTCGGGTGATTGGTCAATTCTGCCAATGGCTTAGCCGATTGAGTTGCGGCATCGCTCCCATCGCTGAAGTTAACCCCGCGGCCAACGGGAGCCTTCGAAGGCTGTTGGAGCCCTTCACAATCAAGACCTGCCCACCGCTCGTTCGACATGCCTCACTTTGATCATGGATAAATTTTTGCTGCAGCAGCAGGTGTTGGAACAGCTTGCAGAAGACCTGCTGCAAGCCGAGCAGGCAATGCGGGCGGCCCATGAAACGGCGACCCACGAAGAAAACATCGCCGAGAACAAATACGACACCTTGGGGCTCGAAGCCGCCTATCTGGCGACCGGCCAGGCTCGGCGCGCCGAAGCCATCCGCCAGGCGCTGGCCCATTGGCGCCAATTCTGTCCGCGCCCCTACGACGCCAGCAAAGGCATACAGCTCGGCGCGCTGGTCTGCCTGGTCGATTCCGACGACAAGGAGCAGCAGATTTTTCTCGGCCCGGATGGAGGCAGCATGAAGTTGGTCAGCGGCGGTCAGATCGTTCAGGTCATCAGTTGCGAAGCCCCTTTGGGCAGGGCCATGCTGGGTAAATGCGAGGGGGATGAAGTGTCGATACAGGTCGCTCCGAGCCGGCAGCAGTTTGAGGTGCTGCGGGTGCACTGAGCCGTTGCAAGGTCAAGCAGAATCAACACGAGGTCAGCGGACACTCAGACCTCATGCACGCATCCGCTGGTAAAAATGATGTTCAAACAGGAGTGGAGCGACGTGAAAACAGGCCAGGGCGACCTTATCCTTGAAGCATTGCAGCAGCGGTTCCAACAGAACACTCACAGGCACCCGGGTGTCGATTGGGCCCACGTCCATGCGCGTTTGCAAAGCAACCCCGAAAAGCTGAAGGCGCTCCACGCCATGGAGGCCACAGGAGGCGAACCCGATGTCATCGGAACAGCGGATGCCACTGGCGCCTGCGTTTTCTGCGACTGCGCCGCTGAAAGCCCCCAGGGTCGCAGAAGCCTCTGCTATGACGCAGCGGCATGGAATGCCCGCAAGCAGAACAAGCCAGAGAGCAACGCGGAGGGCGTGGCCGCTGCCATGGGCATCTCGCTGCTGACGGAGGACCAATACCGGACGCTTCAGCAGTTCGGGGAGTTCGACCGCAAAAACGTCGAGCTGGGTCGCCACGCCGCCGGAAATCAGACAACTCGGCGGCGCGCTGTTTTGCGACAGGCGCTACGGCAGAGTCTTCGTGTACCACAACGGTGCCGAGTCTTACTATGCTGCGCGAGGGTTCAGGGGCTCGGTGAGCGTGTGAGGCAGCCTTTGAGTTGGCGCGCAGCGACAGGAACCCGGACCTGCTGCAGGCGTCGTTATCGTGGCGTCCATCGTTGCCTGCGATGGGACTGAACGATGGAAATTTCGGAGGGCCATGTGACCTGTCTGCGCAATTGCGATAGCAGGGCAATGCCTCGCCCAACCGATGAAGACATGAAGCGCTTGTCAGCCATGGCCCAGCGCGGGGAGCTGTATCCGGCGCTCAATCACACCAAATGGGCGGAGCTGCGTGCCGAGATGCTCGCGGCACCGGTCGAGCAGCATCCCCAGTTCCGGGGCCGCAGCGTTTTCGCACCACCGGGGTTATGTACTGCATGGGACGGCGAGTTCTATTACCACCTTCATCCGGTCGCGGAGTGGGAGTGGATCGAGCTTCAAGCGGCCTCGGCACACTGGCTGCAAGAGGTCCTCAAGCGCCACGGCATTCCCTATTCCGTGGAGGCGGGAGTCATTCGGGTGTGGGGCTATACCCGGCCTGGGCCCCAGCCAGATTGGCGTGAGAGGGGCGGCGGTCCATGGCCTAAGTCGAACGCTGTCTGACGGGTGGACGGGAAAGCCCCTGGCCGCGTCGTTGCACACATTGCGGCAAAGATCGCTCGCCCGGCTCAGTGGTCCCGCATCATCAAATCCACCGACTTGCCCAACTGCGCGAACATGAAATTCGGTGCGATGCGCGATGCGATCTTCAAGACGTTGCTCAACCCCGGCCGAATCTCGAGCCTGTCTTTCCGCAGCCCGGCCAAGGCATGCTTCACCAGGGTTTCGACCGGCATCGGGGTGACGCCGCCCACATCTTCCTTCGTGAAATCATCCGAGAACAGCGAGGTATCCGTGCCCGGTGGCGCCAGCTCGAAGACCTGCACGCGGGTGCGTTTGAGCTGCAGTCGCAGCGACCGTGTATAGGCATGCAGGCCCGCCTTGGTCGCGCAGTAGATGGGCGCGATGGCCATGGGCACGAAGGCCAGCCCCGAAGACACGTTGACGATCGCCGCGCGCGGCTGTTTTTTCAGGTGGGGCAGGAACATCTGGTTGACCCAGAGGGTGCCTTTCAGATTTGTTTCGACTTCCTGGGTCAGGCCTTGCAGATCATCCGTGGGGCTCTGGAGATTGATCTTTCGCATGATGCCGGCGCAGTGGATGACGACGTTCAGTGCCGGAAACTCCTGGGGCAGCGTCTGGTGCATCGCGCGGATGGACGCGGGATCGGCCACGTCGCAAACCCGGGTGTGGATGCCGGGGAGCGAGCGGCTCACGGCCGCCAGCTTGGCGGGGTTGCGGCCGGTGACGATCACGGTGTTGCCGAGGTGCAGAAGCTGCTTCGCCAGTTCCAGCCCGATGCCGGACGAACCGCCGGTGATCAGGACGGTGTTGTTGCTGATGTCCATGGTGTGGCTTTGTTGCCTGACGGTTGAAGGTGGAGATTGACGGTCGTTGGATTCCGCACGCAGTCGTCCAGGCGCCGCTGGGGAAATCGATGGGTTGAAAGAGGCCAGGCCGTGAGGGTCCGGCCTGCGATCCGTCAGTGCATGGTGATGACGAGCCGTCCGGTCACGTGGCCTTGGGCGCTGAGTTCATGCGCGTCGGCGATGCGGTCCAGCGGAAAGGTCTGTTCGACCGGCAAGGTGAATGCGCCGGCGTTGAACAGCGATGCCGCACCCGCCAGCGCCTTGCTGGCCAGGGCCACGTCCATGGGGTCGAACGAGGTTTTGGCGCCATGTTGCGGGGCCGACAGGTCGGAGATCGACAGCACTTTGGATGCATCGCCGGTGATCGCCACCAGTTCCGGAATGACGCCAGAGCCGGCAATGTCGAGTGCGGCTTGCACGCCTTGCGGCGCCAGGGCGGCCACGCGATCGGCCAGTCCGGGCCCGTAGGTCGTCGGGGTGGCGCCCAGCGAGCGCAGGTAGTCGTGCTTGGCGGCGCTGGCGGTGCCGATCGTGCGGATGCCGGCGGCTTTGGCCAGCTGGATCACGGCCGATCCCACGCCCCCGGCGGCGCCGCTGACCAGTAGCGTCTCGCCCGGCTTCACGCCCACTTCGGCAATGATGCGCGTGGCCGTTTCGACCGCGACCGGGTAGCCTGCGGCTTCTTCGAAAGACAGCCCCTGGGGCTTCGCGGCCCATTCCTGCAGGACGGCGTATTCGGCCATCGTGTCGATGCCCTTGCCGAAGACGGCGTCGCCCACGGCCACGCCGGACACGCCTTCGCCCACGGCATCGACGATGCCTGCCGCGTCGAACCCGCTGCCGGCGGGCATGGCGATGGGCATCATCGCGTGCATGTAGCCGGCCCGCAGTTTCCAGTCGATCGGATTGACGCCTGCGGCTTTGACCGCGATGCGCACCTGGCCGGGGCCGGGCGCGGGCTTCGCGATGTCTTCGATGGCCAGAACCTCTGGACCACCGTATTGGTGAAACCGTACTGCTTTCATGGGGGGCATTCCTTGCTGATGGGGTGAAGGGAGCGGGCAGTGAAGCGGGCCGTTTGGCGGCCAGTGCTTGCCCACGCCGTGATTGTTCGGTGGCTCAGGAATGGTGCATAGTCCGAGAAATCTGGACATGGCGTCTCATCAATGGAACAAAGCATGGACATCACGGCACTGGCCGATTTCAACCGGGTGGCGACCCACGGCGGGTTTGGCAGCGCCAGCCGCGCCAGCGGCGTGCCGAAGGCCACACTGTCCCGCCGGGTGCGGGCGCTGGAGGACGCCTTGGGCGTGCGCCTCGTCGAGCGGGGCACCCGCAAATTGCAGTTGACGCCGGAGGGCGCCCTCTTGCATTCGCGCACGGCCGATCCTTTCGGCGAGATCACGCAGGTGGTCGATGAGCTGAAGTCCGGCATCGGCCGGCCGCGCGGCGTGCTGCGCGTCAGCACACCGCTGCTGTTCGCGCACGTGGCGATGGGACAACTGGGCGCGGCGTTTCTGCGCGCGCACCCCGAGGTGCGGCTGGAGGTCACGGCGGAAGACCGCCTCGTCGATCTGGTGGGCGACGGGTATGACATCGTCGTGCGCTTCAATCCGCGGCCGGACGACACGCTGGTCGGCCGCTGCTTTTTTGCGCGACCAGTTGCTGCTGGTCGCGCCGCCGGACTGGCCCCTGCCGCCAGCGAATGCCGCAGCACCCGGCGGCGGCATCGAACTCCCGGCGGTCATGCGCACGGGCCGCACCGTGGCGGGGGCCTGGACGGTGGTCGACCCGGCCGGCAGCGTGCGCACGTACCTGCCCAAGCCCCTGTTGCGCTACTCGACCCCGCTGCTCATCCGGAACGCGGTGCTCGCGGGCGCAGGCCCGGCCCTGGTGCCCCGGACCGCCGTGGCGCCGGACCTGGCCGCCGGGCGCATCGTCGAATGGGGCGTGGTGCAGGGCGCGGAACCCGAAGGCTGGGTGCTGCACGCATCACGCCGGCTCGTGAGCCCCAAGGTCACCGCCTTCGTGGATTTTCTCTGCGATCATTTCGCCTGAGGTGGGCATGCGCGAAAGCGCTCAAGGCCATCGGGCGCTGAAGCTAAAAGTCGTTGGCGCTGCGGCCGGATGGCCGCGCCGTCGGACCGGAGGGGGCGACGGCAGAGGCTGCGGCCTGCAACGCCTCCAGCGCATCCTGCCGCCACCACTCGGCGGCGGCGTAAAAGCCCTCCCACACGCAGCCGTTGCAGCCGCGGCCGCAGCAGGTGGTGGGTTCGGCCGGGGGCGGGCGCAGCGCCACCGCATGGGATTGCGCGCGGGCCTGCAGCGCGGCGAATCCAGCGCGTGCGCGGGCCAGGTCGGTGGCGACTTCGGTCATCGCATCGTCCCGCGCTCTCAGTAGCGGCGGCGGCCTCCATAGCGGCGCATGGCGTAGCGCACGAGGAACGCGCCGCCCAGCACCAGGGCGAACCAGCCCACCAGGGAGGCCTGCCGCATCATGTCCGCCACGCTGGACGACCGCGCCACGTAGGGTGCCAGCAGCACGATGAGGCCGATGAGCGCGCAGGTCACGCCCTTGAACAGCAACTCCTTGTCGTGCTTCTGATCGGGGCGGTGAACGGGGGGTGGGGGAAGGGGCATGTAGGCCAGTGCGGAAGGTGAAGACAGGGCCGATTATCCTTGTCGCCCTCGAACCCCCTCAAAAAAGCGAAAGACTCTCCATGGCCATCCAGTGGTTTCCCGGTCACATGCACCTCACGCGCAAGGCGATCGGCGAGCGCATCAAGGACATCGACGTGGTGATCGAACTGCTGGATGCGCGCCTGCCCGGCTCCAGCAGCAACCCGTTGCTGGCCGAGCTGACCGGGCACAAGCCGGCGGTCAAGGTGCTCAACAAGCAGGACGTGGCCGACCCCGCGCGCACGCCGCTGTGGCTCGACTGGTACAACGCCCGGTCGGAGACGCGCGCCATCGCGCTCGATGCGTCCGAGCCCGCGCCGGCGCGGCGCCTCATCGACGCCTGCCACCAGCTGGCGCCGCAGCGCGGCGGCATGGCCAAGCCGATGCGGGTGCTGATCTGCGGCATTCCCAACGTGGGCAAGTCCACGCTCATCAACACGCTCAGCCAGAAAAGCCAGGCCAAGACGGGCGACGAGGCCGGCATCACCAAGCTGGAGCAGCGCATCACGCTGGCCGACGACTTCTACCTGTGGGACACGCCCGGCATGCTGTGGCCGCGCATCACCGTGCCCGAAAGCGGCTTCAAGCTGGCCGCCAGCGGCGCCATCGGCCGCAACGCCTACGACGAGGAGGAGGTGGCGCTGGAGCTGATCGGCTACCTCAAGCAGCACTACGTCCCGCTGATGGAGGCGCGCTACAAGCTGGGCCTGCCGGCGGGCGCGGTGGGCAACCTGCAGGACGAAGAGATCCTGGAGGCCGTGGCCCGCAAGCGCGGCGCCATCATGGCCGGCGGGCGCGTCAACCTGCAGAAGGCGGCCGAGCTGGTGATGACGGACTTTCGCACCGCCATCCTGGGCCGCATCACGCTGGAGACGCCCGAGGAGTTCGAGGTCTGGCAGGCCGAGGGCGCCCGGCAGGAAGCCTTGCGCGCCGCCAAGAAGGAAGCCCGGGGCCGCAAGCGCGGCAGCCGGGGCGGCGACGATGGCAATGGCCAGGGCGATTCGCAGGCGCCGGAGAGCGATGGCGATGGGGGCGGGGACGGCGGCGGGGATTGAAGCCCGGGCCTGCCGGTTTTGAGTCAAAACGGGCCCATGCCCTAGTATTGATTGCCTGTATTGCTATTAAATAGATAGCAAATCAGGCGATATCACCGCTCTGCGCCGTACCCCCGTGCGCCGCATGCAGGCGCTGCTCCAGCACCGTGAACCAGCGCAGCAGGCGCGCCGCATGGTCCACGGCGTGGCGCGGCAGCGGGTGGCGCGGATCGGACTGCCGCTGGGCGCAGGTGATGCGCACCACCGGCGGCGCGCCGGGGGCGGCGGCCTCGATCTCCAGCTGGTAGGCGGCGTGTGCGTCGTCGGGCGCGTCGCCCGGCGCCTCGGT